>NZ_JBPWAP010000110.1:0-12426 GCF_051776705.1 Bacillus cereus group sp. BceL291
GAGTTTATTTGGTGTGTGTACTTTTCAATACCAAAAGTACATTACGAGTTTTTTAGTTGCTTTGAACGAAAGTTCATTTTATTTTTGTTCTTAAGTTGATGGGCATGGGGTATATGTAGCAATGGAACAGGATAACGCAACAAGCATTAGCGGACATCATATGGTATAGTAACTCCATTAAGTTAACTTAAGTTATAATAAGGGTTTTTGTGTGCATTTAGGTTAACTTAAAAAGTCGGTGCCATTTGAGCACAACTAGATAAATTTGATACTTAATGCCCGCTAATACTTATTGCGTAATTTGGTGCCATTGCTACACAAAGGCCTGATATAGTGCCCCTATTTCTTGTAAACTCCTTTTCTCCATACCCACTCAATCGGACCATAACGGAAATATTTACTCCAAATCTTGCTGAATAGTATTTGTACAAATATAATTAAAAGCCCGAAGATACATAGCTGCCAGTAATATATGTGTGAGACATCTTTAAAGCACCACGAAAGAATGACAAGCGTAAGTATGCTTTGAGTGATGTAATTCGTTAAAGCATACTGGCCAACGTTCATAAAGGGGTGCAGACATTCTATATATTTTTTATTCTCACAAACTCTCAGTAGAGTACAAATATAGAATATAGCTAGCATTTTCCCTCCAAATAGAATCCATAGTTGTACATCCTGAGAGTAATAGACATCTGTTTTTATAAAGTAGTAGATAATAGGACAAGAGAGAAGACATGACATACATAACGAACTCCACTGTAAAAATTTAATTTTCTTTATTAATTCCGGTACCCTTTTAAAAATATTTTTCTTACCAGCCCATAACCCTATTAAAAATAAGCCTATATATTCCGGAATTCCTATTAGGAGTTGCTGAAATTCCTGGGTCATTAGGAAGAAAAGACGTGCTTTTACTTGATGTGAATAATGTGTAAATAGATTTACCGTGTGATTGGTAGTGTTGCCTGTAAACATATATTGATAGTAGTTTGGCACTTCTGGAATAGAAGAACTTGTTCGTAAAAATACAATAATATGTAATACATAACTAACTAGTAGAAAACTACAACCAGCTACAAAAATAAGCTTAGTAGATTGCCTATAAAAGAATAATAGAATAAATCCAGCTAAAGCATACGCATGTAGAATATCTCCATACCATAGAAAGGTGAAGTGAAGTAAACCGAAGGCTAATAAAATACATAGTCTTCGAATAAACAACTTATACATGGGGTATCCTTTTGCTTTTGTATTTTTCATAAAGATATAAAATCCTACGCCAAATAAGAATGCAAAAATAGTGTAGAACTTTGCTTGTATAAACAAATCTACTAAAAAACGAATCACTTTATCTGTACCGGAGTAACCTACCTGATTAAAAGGATCTAGTCCTGTCATAGTGGGTAGATTTGCAAAAAGGATACATAGTACGGCGATACCTCTTATTATGTCTAAAGAATAAATACGAGAGTTTTGTTGCATGTAAATTCTCCTTTCTTACAAAGAAAAACGAGCACTATATTAATTAGCGCCCGAATTACGTCTCGCAAAGAATCCATCATAGGTAGCAGCTGAGACTGCCCCTTCTAGACGTTCAACTTCTTCACCTCTGTTATAAGCTACAACAACTGGAGTACCTGGAATGTTGAACTCTTGAAAGGCACTTTGATTTTCTGGTGTAGAGATATCGATACGATAGATGGTTCTATCATGCTTTTTTGACATGCTATTGATATCCGGGGCAGCCTTTTTACAATAATGACAGGTAGGTTGATAGTAATACGCAATAAACTCATCATGGGATTGTATTTTTTTCTTTAATTCTTCTTTTGAAATATCTTTTATATTCTCAGGTGATACTTTTGCGTCTGCAGCAGATACAATTGTTTTTTCTGGTGCTATAGTTTCTGTGTTGACTGATTCATTTTTAGTTAAAGTAAAGATCGCGATACAAGCAACGCATAAAGTTGTAAGAACTGCTCCGATTTTGTAGATTTTTTTCATAGTAAATTCCTCCTTTAATAAAAAAAGGACAAACCTCGCCCGAGTTAACTGGGCGTAAGGTTTGTCCTTCACGCTACGTACAATAGAGTATAAACAATGGAAACAAATTTTCTATCTATATAATACCATAAGATTCATATAGAGTGCTATAAGAATTTTAAAAGAAAAATAAAGGAATAACTTAATTGTAAAATTTCATGTACCAGATTAAATAATAAAAACAATTAACGAAACAACAAGGGGATTCTCTGTTGTGTATTCAACTGATAGGGACACTATCCTCCTCCAATAAGCATAAAAACATTCAACAAACACATCTCAAAAAGTGTGTGTACTTATGAAGTATATCTTAAGTACATTTTGATACCTTTTGAAGTAGTTTATGCTGTGAAAAGTATACTTTGTCTAAAGGAGTACCTTTCAGGATAGTTGTAGTTAATTTTTGATGTAATCTATCGTGTGAAAAATTCTGTTTTCAAAAATGATTTTATATTTTGGAAAAACTACGAATTATAATACACAAAAGTATTATAAACAACACCTTGTTTGATAAACAACACTGTGTCTGATAATTTTTTTGACACCTGATATTAATTGCAATGGGGAATTCAATATATCCATAGTAGGTAATTCAAATATATAGAAAGAGGGTCTGAGGTTTATGAAGAAAGAAAAGCGTAAAAAAAACCACATCGAAAGAAAAGCGAAAGAGAAAAAAGAAAAAATTAACTTAGAAGAAAAAAGAGACCGGAATTTTGATAGGGGGATAAGAATTACTGATATAGCAGTTAGAATTTTAATGTGGATATTCAAAGATTAATATACTAGTACATTGATGATAAAGAACCTTTTTTAGAGAGGTTCTTTATCTTATTTATTCATTACTTATAAGTAACATATAATAGAAGAAAGAAGATGAAGTAAGAAAGGGTGTATATTTTTGTTTAAGGAAATTACTGGAGTTAATTCAAATATAGAAGGTAATGCTAAGCTATGGCGCTATATGGATTTCACTAAGCTAGTAAGCTTATTATCTACTCAATCAATTTATCTTTGTAGATCCGATAAATTTACAGATGTATTTGAGGGGAGGATATTTGGGTATGGAGTGGAAGATGTACGTGAGGATATTATAGAAATGTTAGAAGGGTCTGGATGCAGTGATAGATTTAAAATTGCCCAATTAAAAAATGCAGAAAAAGTGGCGGAAAGAGTAATGGAAAGATCAAAAATAGACAGAGAGAATGTATTTGTAAACTGCTGGCATTTAAATGAGTATGAATCAGCAGCTATGTGGAAATTGTATTTAAAGAGTGAAGAGGGAATAGCAATCCAGACTACTTTTGATGGAATAAAACAAAGTCTTACTGCATGTGAGGAAGATATTCATATTGGACAAGTAAATTACATAGATCACACAAGACAAAAAAATTTAAATATAAGCTTACTTGAACCGTTTTTTACTAAAAGAATTTCCTTTAGTCATGAACAAGAAGTGAGATTGGTTTATGCGCCAACACCTCAAGATGAAAATTATAAAATGAATTCAGGTGTGACGGGAAAGAGTATTCAAGTTGATCTTAATCATTTAATTGATCGTGTTTATGTTTCACCTGATGCAGATTCCTGGTTTGTGGATATAGTAAAAGTAGTGCTCAAAAAGTTTAATGTGTATGCAGAAATTTTTCATTCGGATTTGTATAAAATAAAATAGAATTAATCATTAATACGATATAGAAGAGAAGATTTAGAAAATACAGCTGTGTATTCGCTGCCTTTAGTAGTAGATAAAAAAGAAGTGTTAACAAGTATTGAAAAAATGCTAGGGACGGATGTATAATTAGTTGGTTTTTTTAAGCGTAATTTGTACGTTTTATTGTAATCTTATTACAGATTTTTAATTGGGATGGTGTTATAAGTGAATTTGTTTATTATTGGGAATGGATTTGATTTAGGGCAGGGTTTACATACGAGGTATTGGGACTTTCGTTCCTATTTAAAAGAACATCAAGGAGACTTCCTGAGGGATTTTGAAGATAAATATTATTTTTGGGGGAAAGGGTTACAAACTTATCTATGGAATGATTTAGAATTTAATCTAGCTAATATTGATGAATATGTATTGATTGAACAAATGCTTCAAAGTACGGATTTGGGGCTAGAAAGTGGAAATGTTGGTATAGAAGATACTTTGAATTATTACTTCGGAAACAAATTTAAGTACATTGAAGAATTAACTAGCTATTTAAAAGAATGGATTAAAGTAGTAGATCAAGAGTTGGACGATATAAATAGAAGGACATCTTTAATCGATGAAAGCCATCAAGATATATTTATAAACTTTAATTACACCACTACTTTGGAGGATATTTACAATATTACAAGATCGAGTGTTTTACATATACACGGTGTAGTAGATTCAGATGAAGAATTAGTGTTAGGGCATTCAAATTCATCTAGAATAGATTACTTTAAAGAAAATTATGATGAATGTCAAAATGAATTAGATGAACAAAGGGCGCCAATATATAGGGTTTTAACTGACTATTGTTCTAAAACATATAAAGATGTAAACAATTATATAAATCAACTATCTTCATTGAATTTTGATGCTGTTGAGAGAGTAATTATAATTGGACATTCTTTAGGTGAAGTGGATTTACCATATTTTAAAAAAGTTAAGGAACGAGTTAATCAAAATACAGAATGGCATGTTTATTATTACGGTGAGAATGAAATTGAAAATTTCAGAGATAAATTGAATAAAATAGGCATAGCTGAACAATATATGGAATTTATTCAATGCGACACATTTTATGATTTACCTTAAGTAGAGCAAACAATAGAAAATTAAAAATGTGCAATTTTATAATTTACTTTTGTTTAATATTTTTTATAAAAAGGACTCTTGTGTGTACCAGGAGTCCTTTTTATATATCTTATTATATATTACCTATAAAGGTAACATATAATATAATCTATTACTTTCCATTCTGACAAAATACAGCAAAGACCGTGCGAGCTTCGTCGATGGATTTTAAAAGGGATTATTCCTTCAATATGGAATTCCACTTATAGGAGGTGGCGTGGCGCTATGTCAGAAGCGGAAATAGTATATACCAGCAATGAGGTTTATAGTCGTTTAGGGGTAAGCGGCAGCACACTTAGAAAGTATTCGGATGTTCTTGAGCGTGAAGGTTATGATGTAAGAAAGAATAGTAGAGGGAGAAGAGAATATACAGAGTTTGATGTTGTACTTATTGAACAGTTAGTAGAATTGAGTAAGCAAGATGGCATGACTTTAGAAAAAGCTGCGAAAATGATTGCAAAGCAGTTTGGAATCGCTAATAAGAAAGAGGAATCCCAGGGTACAGATCCCGTTCCTTATGAAATGCAATATCAATTCCAACAACAATATAGCGTTATGATAGAAGAAATTAATAAGGCGCAGCAAGCAAACCTTTTAGAAATGGAAAAGAGACTAGATGATCGTATGGATCAAAGGAATAAATTAATCGAAGAGGATATTAAAGAAAGAAATAAATTAATAAGAGAAGATATGAAAGATCGGAAAGAACGTGAAGAAAGGATAGAAAAGAGGTTAGAACTAAGGGATGATAATCTTATGAAGATGGTCAGGGAGATTCAAGATGCAAAACGTACTATTGTATTAGCCCAGGAAGAAATAGCGGCAGCGAAAAAGAAATCTTGGTGGAAGTTTTGGAAGTAGTGGTGTCAAAATATAAGTTCTTTTGTATACACCTAAAAAAACGATTTTCCAGAGTTAAAGGAAATTGTTTTTTTAGGTGTATTTTTTGTAAAAACAACAGTGCGACAACATTTATTTGGATTTTTTTCCTACTGCCCATGCAGCAAATAAAATACAAATTACAATAATCCCCCAGCCTACAACTCCCATGATTCCCCTCCTTTTTATGAAGAAAATATGTATAAATTTCTATATATGTAGTTCCATACCATGTTAGCATATAAAAGTTATTTTTGCTTATTAAACCACTTTCTAAATGTAGTTTCTTCTTGTTCTCCTTCTATACGATCTATCTCTTTTCCTTTTTTAAAATGAATTACAGTCGGTGTACCAGTGATTTTAAATTTATCCCATCCTTCTCTATATGTTTCTAAATCTATAACTTGCATATTAATATTCATATCTTCGGCCATGGGTACTATAATGGGAGAAACTAACTTACAATGAAAACAAGTAGTTTGATAAAAATAAATTACTTTTTCTTTATTATTTGCAATGTCATTTTCTAATTGATTAATTGTTATTTTATTTTTATAGTAATCATTTTTTGTAACTGCTTTTGAAGAAGTATTGTTTTCTTTATTTGTTATAAATATAAAGGTTATAAATAGAAGCAAACAGCTTGAGGCGAAAATAATCATTTTCTTCATATTGTTCGTATCTCCTTATTTACTTTTATCAGAATAGAACTGCAAATTATAATAATTAGAAAAGCTATTAAACAAAGCAGTGGAATTGTTATAAATCCAAACCAATCCAAAAAATCTCCAGTACAAGGCACTCTACCACATGTTAAATTTTTCGAAAGTGATGGAACTTTTTGTATTAAATAATGATAAATGGATATACATATTCCAATACTAGAAATAAATAAGCTGTAAATGCTTATTTTATAATCTTTTTTTACAATTCCAATTCCTAATAATATAACTAATGGGTACATAAAAATCCTTTGATACCAACATAATGTACAGGGTTCATATTTCATTATCTCAGATAAGAACAAACTTCCAGATGTAGCAACAAATGATGTAGCCCATGCTATAAATAAAACATATTCTAATTTTTTACTTACATTCATATTGATCTTCCTTTTTATAATTTATATTCAAAATATAAAATAACAAAAAAGCTAGAGAAAACTCCTAGCTTTTTGTTATTTTAGAAGAAAAAAATGTAGCTGATACTATTAAAATGAAACATAGTATCCATCCGATTGAAGGAGCGTAAGGTATCTTATCCTTTATTAACATACTAATTATTAAAACTAATGCACCTAAAAATCCTAAAATGACAGGGATTTTAACTTTTTTAGCATTATCCTTAATATTAATAATGTATCCCTCCTATTAAGCAGCTTGTCCTAAACACCATCCAATTGCTCCACCAGTAATAGCTCCTGCACCGTAATAACATGGGGCACAAGCTAGGCCTGATGTTCCAATGCAAGCAGCTCCACATAAAGTCATTAAAGCAGTAACTGTCCAAGCAGGAACACCCATGCCAGCTAAGCAATCATTAAATTTACTATAAGACCATGATGTAGATTCTTTAACTGTTTTGTCTAAAAGTAATTTTCCATCTGACCAGGCTTTTACTGAACCAGATTGTTCATTGATTTGTTTGAAATGTGTTTCATAGACATTTATAACTTTGTTGTTTTCATCTAGAAATACAGACATACCACTGATTTTTAAAAGGTCTCCACCATTAGCAGATAATTTCACCATGTAAAGTTTATCGTTAATTAAAACAACTTCAGCTTTGTTGAAATCTAAAGATACATCAGAACCAAAATGCGTTTCAACATTTCCATTAGCGATATTCTCCTTAACTAGATTCACTAGCTCGTTTTTCTTATCTAGTGATACTTGTTTAGTAGTTTCTTGATACATATCTATCATCGCCTGTAATTGCTTATCCTGCTTAGAAACCTCTGCAGCTGCTGCTTTTTGTTGAAACGGAGTGAAACACATTACTGCCAAACAAAGAATCATTAAAACGTAAATCCCTCTCTTTAAAAATTTGTTTTCCGTTGCCATTTACATCACACCTTCCATTTTTTTACACGTATTACCGTGCAATTCGAATATAATACATAAATAACCAAAAATAAACAAATATTTGAATAATTTTCTAAATAAATTTCGACAAGATTGAAAGAATTCTGAATATTAAAATATATTATTCTCGGGGGTTTTTAAAAATGTAAACTCATTCCCGGAATTTTTTTAGAATATTCTATTTATTTTTTCGCAACTTACTTTTACAGGGTGCACCCTTATGTAGTTGGCGGAATTGTGGTAATATTTAGTAAACAGAAGTGGTTGAGGAGGACGTAGTGATATGAGCACAAATGTTTTCACGCATGAAGCAGTTATGCAACAACTTAATGATTTTTATCAAATGATGTTGTCGCAACAAATTATAAAAGCAGCTGAAGTGAAAAAAGAAATAGCTGAAAAAATAGAACAGATTAAACATACAGAAGAAAAAGAAAACCAAAATCAAAACTTATTATTATATTATTCTTTACTAGACTTTAAATACAGAATGCTAACTGATCGAGTAAGTATTCGAAAAGATAGTTTTGAAGCAATTGATACAATCAATAAAACGACAGATAAACTCATAGCTTATTATTATCATTCTTTTAAAGCAGAACATGCTTTGATGTTTAGTAACTACAATGAAGCAAGAAGACAATATGAAGAAGCTGAAAGCTTATTAGAGCATATTTCCGATGAATTAGAGCATGCAGAGTTTAATCAAAAATTTGCGGTGTTAAATCATCATATGTCTAGTATGCTAATATCTATTGAATACGCAAATAAAGCGAAAGAAATTTTTGAAAAACATGCTGGATATGAGGTGAAAGTTGCTTCTTGCGAAAACACACTAGGGACAGCATGTATATTCTTAAAGCAATTTGAAAAAGCGGAAGAACATCTGAATCGTTCTATTGACCTGTTGCAAAAACATAATGAAGAAAAATTGATTTTAGTAGTAAGACATAATCTAGGATTATTATATGCAACTCAAAACTTATCTACTTTAGCGATTCGTCATTTATCAGAAGTAACAGAGAAGATTCCTACACACTTTAAAGCATTATTCTTACAAGCACGTGAACACTATAAGCTAAGAGAAACAAATGTTGCACAAGAACTTATTGAAAAAGGATTAGCAGTTTGTATGGAATTAGGAAATGAAGAGTATGTATATCATTTCAATATTTTACGTTCTCTTAATGAAGATCAAGCAATTAAACTATTAGAAGAAGAAGTGAATAAAAGTATTCCTTACTTCGAAAAACAGGGTTTATGGGATTTTGTAGAGGAATATGCAGAAGTATTAGCGGTTCGCTTCCGCAAATTGAATGAGCATGAAAAAGTTAGTGATTATTTCGATGTATGTTACGAAGCGAAACAAAAATTACTAAGCAAAGGGGCGTTAAAATAATGAAGAAGCTTGTGTTAGTGACATTAGGATTAGCGATAGCATTATCATTTAGTAACAATACAGGTGATACACAACATGCTCTAAAAAAGGAAGAGATTATACAATACTCACATGCTGATCATTTTTAATAGTTAATTAATAAAGGGGCTCCAATTATGGAGTCCCTTTATTAATGGGGTAATGCTTTGGTTTCTTCTATTATAACAATATTTGCACCAGAACCCCTTTTTGTTTGGTTTGCTCTTTCCTGAAAAATAATGAAATAAATACAAGTAAAAAGTGTTAACAAAGTTATCACTTTTTGAAGGGGATGTTATAAATGGAAAAATACATTGTAAACTATCATACTGGTGTTACAGAAGAAGTTGAGGTAAGTGATTTAAGTGAAGCGAAGAAAGTTGCTGAAGAAGGAATAGCTTACACGCAAGAAAAAATCACAATTGAAACTTTAGATGGTGAAGTAATAACAACCGCATATTGGTATGAAATATCCCCGCAAGAGGATGATAATGTACTCGAAACGGTTGGCGGCGGCTTTTATCAAACGTGGAGTGATGAACTGGGGGAGTAATTCCCCCTCTCGTTGGTTTAAAAGAATTTGCTGAGATACTGGGCTGGGATAAAGCACGTTTAAGTGCAAAGTTTTCTCGACAACGAGATGGGAAGAAAGTAAGGCCGTTATTACCTGATCCAATCCAGATCCTTGCTTCTACACCTGTTTGGACATTGAAACAGGCAAAAAAATATAAGGCTATAATTGATGGTAGGTCTGCTAAATAAGCAGACCTTTTTTATTTGAATTCTACATAAAATTTAGTGTCGATGATTCCGAAAATAACTTTACAGGGAAACGGGTTTTTTCCTACTGAAGCAGCACGCATACAAGAAAGTACCCAATGTTCCAGTTCCAAAGGCAATCGATATGCTGTAATACTATCATCCCTGTTTTTTACTGTTACGATTGGTGCGTTTACCCTGGGCGTAGCAAAACTGTCCGTTGTTAGCATTCCTACTGCATCGTTAGTATGAAAACCGGCACTTAGAACTTCATAAATCATTCCATCTTTTTCACTAATAATCATTGGGATATTTAAATAGGGGTAGTTATTTATATCTTCATGAATAATTGCTCCTGCTGCATTCTTTCTTATTTGAGTCTCTTGCATTGTTTACACTCCTTTATAATCGTTTAAATGTGTTTATGTAAATACATTCTATTTTGCATCTATTATATTATAAAATTGTAATTTCATCTTGTTATAAAAAGCATCGGTACATATAACAGCACTATTTGGTGGATCGATATCAACAACAGTCATATTGCCTGAAAGTAAATAACCGTCTTCAAAATATGTAATTAATATTTCCTCTTCAGAAAATAAGGAACATACTAGCATATTTTCAATTCGCTCTTTTTCTTCAGTAGTTAAGATCGGACGGGTTACTTTGTGTTGTTCCTTAATGATTTCACGTATGCCGTCAAACTGTGCTGTTAATGCTGCGAACGGGGTGAATTTTACCATTCCTCTTCCCTTTGGCATATTAGCGTTATTCATGATTTGTGGCCTCCTATTAATGTGTTTCTGTGTCTAGCTGTAGCGCTATGCGTGTAGGAAATCCCTCGTAGAATACTGTTCTTCCCAAACCTTGTGCGTATTTCATCCATTACTTTTGTTAGTTTTACTTCTTGTTCTCGTTGCGTGACATTATCGAAAAGAGAAATTTGTTCCTCCCCTTCTCGAATTAGATTCGTTAGAGAAATGTTTATGCTGCGGATAGGTTCTCCAGTATATTGTTGATGTAAAAAGTATGTACAAATCTTATAAATATCCATTGTTAGGTTAGTCGGACGGCTTAAAGTATGTGTTTTCCTAATACCCCCTGTATAACTCTTACTATAACCAACAGAGAATTGAACGGTTTGAGCAAGTTTGTTTTGTCTTCTAAGGCGATAACAGATTTCTTCAATATGTTCCAATAGAACAATTGGGAATTCTTCTATTGTATAGTCACGCATTAGAATTTGGCTTTTTCCAATTGAAGTTGTAGCAGGGACGTATTTCTCCGAGATACGGCTGAAGTCGATGCCGTTGCTATGTAAGTGCAATTCCTCCCCAATCTTGCCGAAACTCTGTTTTAAGTATTTAAGAGGGTAATTCGCTAAATCCCCAATAGAATGTATTCCCTTTCGATTCAATTTTTCTTCTGTTTTGTACGAAATGCCCCAAAAATTATTGAGTGGTCGTATGCTCCATAATTTTGTTGGGACATCTTCATACTTCCAATGTGCGATGCCTTCTTTGTTCTTCTTTGCTTCAATATCTAAAGCAACCTTACTCATTAAAGGATTCGGAGCAATTCCGATGGTACATTCAATGCGTGTATGTTCATATATTTCACGTTTGAATTTCAAAGCAAATTCATAGGGATCGTTAGCAAATAAATGAATGCTATCCGTAACGTCCAACAGAAATTCATCTATGGAAAACTGGTGGAAATCCTCATAAGGAACGTATTGTAAAGCTAACTTTGTAATATAATTAGAGCATTTAATGTAAGTACTCATAATCGGATTTACAACAAGAATATCTTTTCTTCGAGGAATCTCGTAAAGCCTTGCCATCTTTTTTACGCCCAGGGCTTTCAGTGGTGGAGTTGCAGCTAATAAAATAGATCCACTCCTGTTCACATCACCTACTACAGCCAACTTTGTATGCATAGGGTCTAAACCCATTTTAATGCAACTAACTGAAGCGTAAAAGCTACGTAAATCAACACATAAGATGATTCTATTCGGTAGGATTGAATAGTCATACACTGTGATTCCTCCTTAAATATAATAAGAACGTAGGTTCGTTTTTTATTATACACGAACCTACGTTCTTTTATGAAGAGGTTTTAAAAATAAAATTTAAATATAAATGTTTGAAGAAGAGTTCAAATCCCTAAAAACGAACCTTTAAGTTTAATTCGTTCTTTCTTTTATGAGGTACCGCCAGCATTTTGAAAAAAACCACGCTAAGAGTATGCGAGATTTTATATAGTTTTTTGGCTAATTCAGTAACAAACGAGAAACCTGTATTTGTCAATTAAAAATCCGGCCACATTACCATTGAAAGCCCAGCCACTTTTGTGAATTCTAATCAGTATCAATTTTTAATAAAACTGGCTGGATTTTCAATTATAAT
>NZ_JBPWAP010000111.1:0-11701 GCF_051776705.1 Bacillus cereus group sp. BceL291
AAAAACTATAAACTTATATTTACATAAGAACCTCAAACTTTAATAAAGTGGTGAAATATTAGTTGGTACAAGCATAATATTCATAAGATCAAATTGAGTACCGGAGTTTAATGTTACATTTATATCTAATGGTACATCAGAATTACTACTTGCTACTACATTACCGATATTAATATCTGAAAAACGAGCTCCGTTATCATTAACTCCATCGTTATTTGTAGTAGTATTAACATTTGTAGCAGTATATACCCTACCGTTTATAGTAACTCGAATAGTGGAATTTCCTATTGAAGAAACTCTTAAATAAAGATTGTAACTATTTCCATTCCCTCTAAGCGTATAACGAGCTGTCGTGTTATTTTGTTCAAACCTTAAGGAATCACCTTGATTTCCAAATTTTTCAGAAATAAATGTTCGTGTTTGATTATTCACTTGAGTTGCATGTATCGGCGAAATAGTAAATCCTGTATAGTCATTTGGCGCTAAATGAATCATAGAACCATTTTCATGAACGGCATGGATATTATTTTTTCTGTTATGCACAGATACCATATAAGCTCGTGCTCCACCAGGTGTTCCTGAAGGACTTGCTATATTTCTTATTTCATTATAGTGTAACGGTCTTCTTAAATCTTCATTTCTAACAACTAAAGGAACTCCAGAAATATTACGAATAAAATAATCTGGGAAATAGTTTGAAATACCGCGAGCTGTAAAAGCACCACTCCTTAACCCTAAAGTTGTCTCAAAGGATTCTGTTTGCCAATTTGTAACGGTGGCAACGCCCTCCCGATCTGAACCTGAATCTAGCCAACTCCTAACAAATGGCGTTAACAATGGGGGGAGAAATGTGCTACAATTAAAATTTTGATTAAACGGAGATGCACCTATATCACCAGACGAAATTCCTCCACTGTAATTAACCCTTGCAGCAAGCAATGCGTGAGTTGTAGTAGAACCAGGTAAACCAACTATATTAGGGAAGGTATTAGAAAGCCTAGCACCACTAAATCCATTTAACACATAATTTGAATTAACTTGGAAAAGAGAATATAAAAATGGCCAGTCTTGTGAAGTAAATGATTGGGTCTGCTGTGGTCCACTACCACTTGCATATAAATTAGCACCGGAAGATACTAGAAGACTTTGATATTTAAACAACGACCAGATAGATACATATTCAAATACATTTAAAAACATATATGTTCTAAATTCTAACATATCGTGTAAACGAGTGTTTAAACCTTTAAACGCACTTTGATACGTATTTATACAATAGTTAGAGTAATCTCTTGTATAATTTTTCAAGTAATCTCGATACGTACGTAATGTTGCTGCTGAAATTCCCCATTCATCTGCATTTAGAATAACATCTCTAATAAAAGAAAGATGTAAATTGGCTGCCTGTGCAAATAAAGGTAATAATAACAGTTGGTATCCTTGCATCTGGAACTGGGGTAATCTATTTAGAAATAATTGTTGCATTGTATTAACTGAAGAAGTTATTGATAAAGGAACAGCGTTTCGGTTAGGGTTCAAAAAATTATCTACTTGTCGATTAAACTCTTCTACATTTGCTTGCAGCCCTGTCAATTCCGCATTTACACGGGCAACAGTGTCTGTATTAAGTCTTTGATTCAGGAATTTTTCTGTCTCTCTTAAAATATCTTGCATTAGATTTGTACTACCACTAGGAAATATTAAATTCCGTAACTCACTTAGTATCCTTTTTCCAACAAGACTCCCCACTTTCTTTAACAGAAAACTAGCCACAGTTCCAACAATAGGATCTAGGTATAAACTATGATTATTTTTTTTCCACTCCGTCCATTCCTTTTGTACGGTATCTAATGATTTGTGTTGAAAACTAAATGGATCATGAGCCGCTACATTATACGCATCACAAATAGTAGTTCTTCCGCTATTCAATACACTATTCATATAAAATTCCTCCTTAAATATTAAGTAATATATTAAAATTAAAGATACTAAATTAGCCTGATAATAACGAATATTTTTAAGAAAGTGCTTATTTACAACCACAATTACAACTCTAACTTTGATTATAATTATTAATTAAGTCTTAAACATAGGAATCATTCTCACTTTTGTTATACGCATAATTTGTATATAGTATAGGAAGGATCGTACTTTAAACATGAAAGCCTACATTTAGCCATCCATCATGCTCCTCCCTAAATCATCTACAGTAATACCCAGCATATACCAGATGAGACACCACCATTATTTGCAAATCTAGCATGTTCGCTCGTTTCTGTATTTTGGTCCACTAGTGTGTAAATGGCGATTTTTCTTGGAATCATGGAATAAGCAAGAAGATTCCAAGTACCTTTTGTAATGATATTACTTTCAAAAAGTAATTTATTTATTACTAGTATAAAATTTGAAAACTGTCACAATACCGAAATTCCTAATCATTCCAGTTGATTATTTTATTTCTCAAAAATTACCCTTCATCTTTCTTAAATCTAGTTAATCATCCATTTACCGCTTTCTTAACTGCTTCTATTCTCCTTTCCATACGTTACATTAACAGGTGTATTAGAGAATCCATTTTTCAAAACAAAAATTGTTTGGTTAATTTTCAAACATGTTCAAACTATTTATACAATTATTAGAATTGGATATTATCTCCTGTTAATAATTTTCCCTGCCGTATGAGTAAAGTATATCTTTAATTTAAAAAGAAAAAGCATAGATATCTTCACCTATAGAAGAAGATATCTATGCTTTTTTTGAACTACCCCCACTTTCACTTCATTTAGAAGTGAGGGATTCCTAAGTAAAGAATTCTATCGAACTCTAATTGATTAGGCTATCTCCGCAGTCCTTTCGGTTAGAAGTCATATCGCTTCATTCTTTAGATTGATACTTGCGTTAATATCCCTATCATGATGTGTACGACAAGAAGGACAGTCTCACTTACGTAGGTTTAGATTTTTAACTTCTTTGTTTTGATATCCACAACAAGAACATTATTTGCTGGAAGCAATTGTTTTCGATAAGACAATAACTTGTTTTCTGTACCATTTTGCTTTGTATTCCAACATGGCTCGAAATTGTGACCATGATACTTCACTAATTGCTTTTGCTAACTTATGATTCTGTAACATATTCAATACTTGCAAATCCTCTATACCGATAACATCGTGGTTTTTGATGATTTCAGTCGAGATTTTGTCTAAGTAATATTTTCTATAATTTTCCATATATTAATAAATCCTAGCTACCTTTACTAGCTGCTTATTCCAGCGAGAAGATCCTTTCGTCCTTCTAGAAAGAACATGCTGTACTTTCGCCACCTTCGCTTCTAATGAGCGAAAAAATTACGGATTTTTATAGGGTGTTCCATCTGACAAAATGGCAAAATCTTTTAGTCCCATATCCATTCTGATGTAAGAATGTGTTTTCGGAAGTTCTTGTACTTCTGTTTCAACTAACAATGAAACAAAGTATATGCCAGAAGGGTTCCGTCTAACTGTAGCATTTACAATACGTCCCTTTACTTCGCGACTTTCGGCAACTTTATTTTTTACCTACACTGGCAATGTTTTCGTTTGTTTAATTTTGTGGTATATGATTGTACGTTGTTCTTCTTAGATTTAAAGCACGTGGCGCTGTTTTATTTTTTGAAAAAGCGTGTATACGCATCTGCAAGATTATAAACAGACAAATGAATCACAATAATATCCACTTCTTTTAGCCAACCAAACTCTTTCTTCATGGCAGGAACTTTGGCAGAACATGTACCATAGTTCAAACCTCTTCCTGCCTCTTTATATAAGTCATCCCATAAGGAAAGAAAATGATTGAATACAAAGCGAGAACAACCAATCGTTTTATTGATTAGAATTGCTTGTGCTTGATTTGGAAAGATATAAAACTTATAAGCTTTATTAATCATCATTTGATTCACCTCCATTTCTGTATATGGCTACCATACACCGAACGTGTATTCTAAAGAGAGGCAGTCGCAATTTATGTATGTTGAACAAGCCAATTCATCTCCAACCTACTCATTGTGCTGTGACCCTTCACGCTCCTTGAGGAAGGAATCTTCATGGCTAAAATGATAAATGAAGGAGCTACCTATTCACCAATTGTTATAAAAATACTTTAATCCTCCATCAATATAAGCCTTATGAGACAGTTAATTTCGTCTGATATTAGTAAGGACAAAAAATCATATTATACTTCTACTGAAAAATATTCATTTACCTCTACACTTCCCCCCCTACTTTTATTATGTTTTTCTATACACTTATGTTAGAACACAGTATAAAAAAATAAACATCACTCTTATAAGAGTGATGTTTATCTTTCATACTGTGTCATTTAAAGCAACTATGCATAAAACTATTCATCTATAATGCGTAATTCTAAACTGTCTACAATGAATTTCTCTTTCGTTTGTCAAATCGCTAACTATAATTTATCTATTTCTGGGAAACATTCTAATTCTTCTATGACATAACGAGGTGATAATGAAGTGCCTTTCCTTACAATTCATTAACTTTAAATTTAAATACGTTTTTTCTAAGGGCCTTTTAATAATTAAGCTATATATACATCTTAGCAAACAAAATTTTATTTCCACATAATTAGTGACTGTTATACAAGAATGCGCTTTTAGAAACCCTTAATATTAAATCACGATCTTACTTAATAGAGACATCGGAAAACTTGACAATAGGGCCACCATTTAAATTATTCCCTTGAGAAAGCTCTATATAAAAGTTATCTTTTCCCAATTTTGTAGTGAAAATTTCAGAAACATCTTTAGCACCGCTCATATATCTTTTTTCAAATAACACTTCCCTAGAATTTCTAATCCTTACATTAGCATCTCCGGACACAGAAAAATACACTCTATAAGTTGAAAAACTATCTAATTGAAGGTTTTGTTTTAGAATTCCTCGTCCTCCCTGATAAAGAGTGAGTGTATTACCGCTAATATTAGTTGATCCCGTACTCGTCCAATTATTTGTATTAATTAATTCTGGACTTAATAACTTTTCAGAAGGACTAATTTCCAAAATAATAAAGTTATCTCCCCAAGCTTCATCTCCATTTTGACTTTTTAAAATTAAATACACTCCCTTTAAATCAGTTCCTGTAGTAAAACGTTTAGTAATAGTTTGATAATCTTCTAAATTATTATTTGTATCTTCATAATGAATATATCCAGTATTTTCATCTTTTAAATGAATAGAAGGTTTTCCTTTAACAGTATATTGGATTACATACTCAGTTTTCGGTTTTAACTTATCTCCAATAAATTGTGAAATTCCTCCGTCCTTATGAACATATAAAGCTTTAGTTCCATTCACTCCGCCTGTATGATCTACATACGCATTCTTATTATTTGCTTTCCACGGCTCTAAATTGTCCTCTTCTATGGACCCGTTCTCTACAATATTTTTAATAAAACCACTTGGCGGGACGATCAATTTAGTTTCTTTATTGCTTAAGTCTGTTGCTAGCAGTAGTTCTCTTAAATATGATTTACATGTTAAAGTAATTAATCTTGAATTTTCATCAGCTTGGAGGCCAAACCCATTAATCGGAGTCAAAAATGTTTCACTGATGACACCTAACGGCATATACACTCCATCATCATTAGCACTTAACGTTCTATACTCCGCTTCACTTGATTCTACTTTTTTCTTATTTAAGTCAATTTCTCCTGTAGAAGAATCATAAAAATTCGCTGTTACCTCATATCTTAAAGTTTTCATTTTTTTAGTAAAATCAATTTTAGTAATTACATATTCATTTGGAAATACTATGTTATTTGTATAATAGATTTGTTCAGATTGATCTGGGCACAATAATTTATCCATATCACCATAAATAACTTCCGATAAGGAATCCTTATCAACTTGATAATTTTGTTTTAGCTTAGCCTCATATACTTTTAATACTGTAATTGAATCATTACTAATTTCAAACCCAACCAATGCATGTCCTGGTTTAGCTTCCACAATCATCTTTGCATCTTCATCACTTCCTTTAACTTTTGCATAATTAGGATTAGAAAAAGTATTAGAAAGTGTAGGGAGGATGTTTACTCTAAATTCCTCTTTTTCCTTATTTAAATGTTCATTCATAATAGAAGTATAATCAATATCTGCTAAGCCTAATAATTTTCGGCATGTTGTTAAAGTAAGAAAAGCTTTTGCTTGCAGAGCTGTTAATACAATTAAGAAGTTATAAACATTTCCGACCTCACTGCCACTTGTTTTCACATTTTCTTTAGTAATTAATTCCGATGCAGTTTTTAAAGCTGAACGCCCGAATAAATTATTTCCTACCATTACATCGTGGAATGTATTAAGGTAAAATTCAAAACCATCCACATCATTTTTTGTTACACTTTTCGCTAGTTCAGTTAACTCAGTTAACTCATCAAGAATATCTGCAGGAGAGCCATCCTTTTTTACTTTTGAACTAGTTTCTGTAGCAAAAGTTAATTCCTCAAATTTTTCGTTCACATATTTAATCCTTTGATACGCAGGTGTAATTTCAGTAAGTGTAGAGTTAATAAGTACATTTACATTAATAATATCCAACTTATCAGAAATCTCTTGCAATTGTTTACTTAAGTATTCTATTTGCAGACTTAGCGCATAATTTTGTTTCATTACATCACTCAACATAGAGGTAATTTTAGGTAGATATACCCGAAGCATCGTATTTATCGCATCGAGTTTGTTATTAACATCATTTAAAACTTGATTTTGTTCATTTGCAATTTTTAATATTTCTTTAGATAATTCTGTATTTAAGTTTCCCTGTGCGATAAGATCATTTAAGCTTCCATTCACCCCATCCAATTTACCAGAAATATCATTTAGTAACTGCTGATTCTTTAAAATTTCGTCTAGGGTTAGATCACCACCTGTATCCGTTTTAAAAATCATGTTCATAATGTCTTTGATACCAGTGGCAAATCCATAAATGCCATTAAAATAATCAATAAAACTTGGTAAGGCTCTTGTGCTTAATTTAGTATTATTCTTGTTCATGTTCATCTTCCTTTTCAGCTATTTTTTGTAACACTTATTTCTTGTAAACTTGTATTCTTAATTCTTTATTGGTAATTACTGATTATTAAACACTCATAACTTTTTATCAATTTCAATTGTATAAAATTAGTTTATATCATTAATGTGTTACTCAATTTTGCTTATTCTACTTTTTGAATTATAATATTTACCTATCAAATGGTCTTCCTATTCACAAAAATTCATTTATCCCTATTTTTTTACATTAAAGCACTCCTTTACTATATAAATTTTATTAACAGGCAATTTCCTAAATGTAAGTCGTTGTAAGGACTAATTACCCAGAAAATTATTAGAACTTAGTAAAACCTCCCTTACTTAAAATTGGATGCTATCACCTGTTAACACTTTCTCTGGGGCTATGAGTAAATTATATCTCCTATCTAACAAATAAAAGGATAGATAATTTCATCTATAGATGAAGTGATCTATCCTTTTCCTATAAATATAATCGATCATTTGTGAAATACCCTTCACTTAACCTCCTAACGTGCTCTCTAAAGTGGGGATTTCTCGGCTAATCGTTACGTCTAGTAACTATCGAATTGTACCAAAGGTTATTTTACTGCTATTTATACCAGAGCTATTGAACTACCCCAGCAGTCCTTGCGATTAGAAGCCTTATGGCTTATTGAGTTAATATCCGCATTATAGCGTGTAAGATAAGAAGGACAGTCTCATATACCTAGGTCTAGATTTCTAACGTCTTTGTTTTGATATTCACAATGAGAACATAATTGGCTAGAATCAAATGTTTTCGATACAACAATGACTTATTTTCCATACCATTTTGCTTTGTATTCTAACAAGGATCGAAATTGCGACTATGATACTTCATTAATGGCTTTTGCTAACTTATGATTCTTTAAAATATTCGATACTTGCAAAACCTTTATACCAACAACATAGTGGTTTTTGGTGATTTCAGTTGAGCTTTTGTCCAGGTAATGTTTTTTATAATTTTCCATATATTCATGAATTCTATCTACCTTTACTCGCTGTTTATTCTAGTGGGAAGATCCTTTCATTCCTCTAGAAAGAACACGCTTTGCTTTCACCAACTTCTGTTTCAACTAACAATGACACAAAGTATCTACCAGATGGATTCCGTCTAACTGTAGCATTTACAATACGTCCCTTTACTTAGCGACTTTTGGCAAATCAAACAAGGCTTAGCTTCGGCAACTTTATCTTGTTTCCTACAACGCCAATGTTTTCATTGGTTTGTTTTGTCGTATAAGATTGTACGTTGTTCTTCTTAGATTTAAAGCGTGTAAAAGCATCCACAGAGTTGCGAACAGAAAACTGAATCGCAATACTATCCACTTCTTTTAGCCAAACAAGCTCTTTTTTCAAGGCAGGAAGCCACCCCTTGTTCGAAGAAAATTCATCTCCCACCTATACTCACTGGACTGTATCCTTTCACACTCCTTGAGGAAAGAGAATTCTTGGCTAAAATGATAAAAATATTGGTTCATCTTTGATGTTGATATTTACATTACAGACTCTATTGAAAGTTACACCGTACTTACAAAAATATAATCCTTCTGAAAATTACATATTCCTCTCGCAGCTGCCACATGTTTTTGTAGAGGGAATCTATTTGTGAATTTTTACACATTTTTTTCATTGTTCGTGTAGTTTAAAAACTAAAATAAGGTAAACATTCCCCTACCGTTATCAGTGTCATTTTTTCTAAGATAAATTGATTGCAACATATCTTTCATTTTTAGTCCTTCAATAGCTGTAACATTTAAATTCGTAGTTTACCTAATTAATTTTCTTATATTCAAAACTAAAGTATAATCCTATAACTGTTTCAATTTCTTTTTGCACAATTTTTTTCATATTTAGTTAAGATGGGCAGAAGGTGTTTACCAATGGATGTTTTTGCACTTTGAGAAAATCTAATTTATTAAGTCGAGAAATTGCATTCAAAAGCATTAATCGTTATATGTAAAATTAATAATATAAAACAACAGCATAATTCTAAACTAGCAGTGTTATGTTATAATTCACGGATAACCTTAAAAATAAGTCTGCATAGTTTTATAAATTATTATCATTTATGTATTTCACGTCAATACACTATTGGTAGTATATCAAGAACACTTAATCGTTCTTAAAATCCAATTTTGTTGACATGTAAAAATTTTCATTATGCATGACTGATTACATAATAAAGAAAATAAAAAATGCAATTACGCGCTGTTTGGCTAAGCCAAACCAAAAGAATCTCCTACCTATCGTTACGCACTTGGGGTAGGAGAATTCTTTCAAACAATACGTAAAAATCAATTATGTCTTATAAGTATTCTGTTCTTCAATTGAAAATAAATACATGTTATAAATTTCTAGTATCGATTTCATATAAGTTATTCCATACAAGGAAAGTATACATTATTTAGAACTAAAACCTTAAGTTTAGTTAAAAGGGGATAAAACTTTTCTAACATAACTTGAATCTTTTTGAATTGTTTTGTTTGAGATCCGAATTATAGGTATTGGGGTATTCGGGATTTGATAATTTGTCAGAATAACATCAAATTTATGCATACAATCTGGTTTTTGTTGTAGTGTTACAAAATCACCTAGCTCGTGATTGAGTTTATAATAAATAAACTTCTTTAAAACTGATGAACCAGATAATAATAACAATCCTTTTTTATTATGATTTGAATGGACAATAAATAAAATATGGTATATTATGTAATTGATCTCATCGTTAGTTAATCTACTTTTATTTATTTTTTTATTCCAAGAAGAAATAAGAGGATAAATTCTATTATGTCCTTCTGAAAATTCCTGATGTACAGTGTCAAATTCATTACCAAAAGCGCCTATTGATAAACCATACTTTTGAAACTTGTAAATTTTATGTAACCTGAAATACAAGTCATGTTTTATCTTTTCTTTTATTTCTAAACAAACATTTATTTCAGAAGATATTGTTTGGAATAAATGTTTGTTTTTATCATAAGTCTTTTTGTTTATTTTATAATAATAATCTGTGATCCTATTTTTTTCTTCAATGTTCCATTCTAATATTATTGAAAAAGCATTCTTAAAATAACTTAATTCATATTCTGTGAATTTTATATTGAAGAAAATTTCCAATTCGCATATAATTGAACTTATGCAATTTAAATTATTTGTATCAAGTATAGGAAGAAACTCTAAAACTTCTGACATATAATGTTTATTTGCAATTCTCTTTATAGATACACTAATAATAACTGCTAGCATATTATAATCTATTTCTACATTGTGAATTCTAGTAATGCTTTTAATTTTTTCTTGTAATCTAGAATCTAAATTGATTACTTCTTTATATTTTTGGATATTATAAAAGAACATTATATAAAAATATCTTAAGTTTATTTCTTGGCCAATCAATTTAATCGTTCTAAAATTAAAATCCAATCCAAAGTTCACAAGTATCTTCCGAAAGTTTTTCAGCATTTTTTTTAGTGTAATTTTATCTAGATATAACAACTGGGACCATTTTTCTAAAGAATAATATTTTTGATTAAATATACCGATTAATATTGTATAAAGTTCACTATTCATTAAATAGGGAATAATTAATTCGGAGAAATCGTTTGAAAAATCACGTTTTAATAGGTACCCTTTGGATTGAACACTTATTAAATCCCAATTTTCGGGAAGCGCTAGTTTTAACTGAGAAATGTCATTTATTATAGTTCTACTTGTACACTTTAAACTTTGTGATAAATCCTTGGAAGACTTTATTTCATTGCTATCAATCAAGGTTTCTAAAATTTGAAGTTGTCGTATTATTGATTTATCTTGTATTAAGTCTGTAATAAATTTATCCATTACATTTCTCCTCCCTTAATACTGAATTACTTATCACTAGGTAACATTTAACTACAAAACTCAGAATAGATGCTATTACCTCACGTTACTTTGCTAGCCTTAGTATTTCAATTTTATTTTCTATCTTTATTCTTATTTGATTCTATAAGGTCTAAAAAATTATACGTTAGCTTTGCATAGTATTTATAAGTATTTTTTCATATAAAGAAATATCAATTATCTGTACAACTGTATTTTAATATTTTATATTGTACAAAAAATGTAAAGTTTTGAGCACCCATGTTTACATAACGACAAAACTTCGCATTCTTAAAAAAGAAGTGATATCATGATGATTATAATTGTAAACGCATCCAAAAATATGCATATTCACAACTTTTTCAAACAATCCATTTTACAGCATTTGGTTTTTGTGATTATAAGAATATTAATGAAAATGGAATGTTTTATTGTAAAACAATTTAATAATGTATTCTTATTGATCCTTATAACTCCGTCCCTCCTTTTTTATCACCGTATTCCCAAATGAAAAGAACTTCAATTATCTAATTCCTCTATAACAAATAATTATAGATAATTAAAAGATACCTTAATTATTTCCTAATAAAGCATACATATTTTCATCTATTAATGAAAAGTTTTATTACAAAATAGATAAGGAATATAAATGCTAACTTAAATATGTACATTAACGCTTGAATAAATATGTACATTTTCAATTGGATTCTCCATACTGACTCTGAGGTGGTTAGTATGTATATTAAGCTAGATAT
>NZ_JBPWAP010000112.1:0-11511 GCF_051776705.1 Bacillus cereus group sp. BceL291
TAATATTAAGAAAAAACATTCAATTTCTTTATATTCTATCACGAATATAAAGAAAGGATGGCATTTTTTACTTTTGGGGATAGTTAACACTTTTAAGTTGATGGGCATGTGGAGTCACCCCCATCATTATTAGAATTGGCTAAAATAGTAGGACTAAATGATTATAAATTAAAAATTGGTTTTAAAGAATTATTTGGCACGTCCACATTTGCATATTTAAGAGAACAGCGAATGGAAAGAGCAATGCTTTTATTGCGTTCGGGAACTAGTAATGTGACTGAAACGGCAGTTGCTGTTGGATACAATAATATTAGTCATTTTTCAGAGTCATTTAAAAAGAAATATGGAATGAAACCTTCTGAAATTTTGCGTATGTATTAAAAATCCGTTATACCGTAAACTCCTCCACCATTTGGTAGTTGTATTTTGTCATAATCATTATAATTACAATCAACATCCAATTGGAAATAATTTTTTATGGAGGAATTTAAATGAAAGAGCGGAATGAAAGTCATTTTTGGATATTTGTATTAATAGGAATCTTTCTTATTATAACAACAACTGGTTTCGCCCGTATGGCATATGGAATTATACTGCCATTTATGCAGGAAGGACTTCACTTATCTACGGCTCAATCAGGTATGCTAGGAACCATACTTTTTTTAGGTTATTTATTAACTGTAGGAACATCTGGAATATTTACTATCCGTTTTGGCGCAAAATCAGTTTTATTAATAGGCAGTTGGTTCGTCGTTATAAGCTTAATGGGATTAGCGTTTGTTTCTTCATTTTGGATAGTTGCTTTTTGTATGCTATGTGCTGGAGCTGGTAGTGCTCTTGTATATACACCACTCATGTCAATAACGGTAGGGTGGTTTCCAGACAAAAGAGGAACTGTAATGGGATTGTTATTAAGCGGTGCAGGTATAGGTATGCTATTTAGTGGAATAATTGTTCCTTATGTAGTGCGCACATTTCCTGAGTATAGTTGGCGTGGTGCATGGTTTTTGTTTGGAGTTATTACATGTATCATTGTATTTGCCGCTTCAGTTGTTTTGAAAAATCCAGAAGTTACTGAAGATGAGCAAAAAATGAGTAATAAATCGTTTTTATGGAAAACGAAAGAACTATATATCATTGCATGGATGTATTTTATTGTTGGTGTTGTATATTTAATTCCAAATTTATATCAAACTAGTTTTATGATTGATAGTGGTATCTCAGCATCAATTTCGGGGACTGTTTATGCAATTGCTGGCATCTTTTCAATCGTAGGAGCATCTGTCTGGGGATTTATTTCGGATCGAATTGGTATAAAGAAGAGTTTATGTAGTGCGCTTTTATTAGCTATTATAGGTGATATGGCTCCAATTATATTTGGAAATATAACTGGTTTTATCGTGTCGGCAATTATTTGGGGTTCTAGCCTCGGAGGTATACTATTATTAATTCAAGTTGCAGCTTCAAAGCAAGTATCTCCGAAATATGTCTCAATGGCAATTAGTTTTATATCTGTTTTCTATGCAGTTGGGCAAATGATTGGACCTGGAATTGCGGGCTGGGTTATTGGGAGAAGTGGTTATGCATTAGCTTATGTATTAGGTGCTTTCGGTTTCTTTATGTGCATATGTATGGGGTTATGCTTAAAAAGAGGAAATCTTACAAACTCAGCGTATTTAGAGAAGTGAGTATTGTCATGAAATGAATCTTTTTAACAGGAGGGAAGAAAAATGGTCCATGTGAAAGATGTATTAGCAGATCAGTTATTAGCAAATGCAAATGATCCCAGTTGGTATATGCCATTTTCAGATGCAGTTAAGGATTTATCTGAGAGGGAAGCTTTCTGGAAACCGAATGAAGAGAGTAATAGTATAGCTGAAATCGTACAACATTTACTGTATTGGAACTCTACGTGGCAAACTAGGTATAAAGAATCAAATGTTAATGCAGTACCCTCTATAGGAGATAATAACAAAAGTTTTATGCTTTCAGATAATCAAACTTTCGATGAATTACGGGAAAAACTACTAGAAAAACTGTTACAATGGCAAAATCTTATAAATGAAGAAAAGGTTGAAAGTGATGTAGTAGGATTTCCTGTTTCTGCAAAGTGGTGGGAAGTGTTAGCGAATGTAACAACTCATAATGCATATCATATTGGCCAAATTATTTACATCCGAAAATTACAGCAGAGCTTTGATAATGAATAAGATAATAGTTCTCAAATTAGGTGAACAAAAGTGGACAAAACGAGACAGATGTCTCATTTTGTCCACTTTTTTATTATGAAAGAAAAGAGAAAACCTATTAAATCAAGGATTAGAATTTGGCACGGTACTTGCAATATAAAAGATGATCAAGAAAATAGGAGGGCTGGACATGTTAAAAACAACTGAAAGTAAAGGGAATGAAATTACGAAAGAACAAGCTCGTTGGATGTATGAAAAAATGTTAGAGATTCGTAAGTTTGAAGATAAGGTACATGAATTGTTCGCGCAAGGCGTTTTGCCAGGTTTCGTTCATTTATACGCAGGTGAAGAAGCGGTAGCAGTTGGTGTATGTGCCCACTTAACGGATAGTGACAGTATTACAAGTACACATAGAGGTCATGGACATTGTATCGCAAAAGGTTGTGATTTAAATGGTATGATGGCTGAACTTTTCGGGAAAGCGACAGGATTATGTAAAGGTAAAGGCAGTTCCATGCATATTGCGGATTTAGATAAAGGAATGCTTGGTGCTAATGGCATTGTAGGCGGGGGTTTCCCACTTGCTTGCGGTTCAGCATTGACAGCTAAATATAAAGGAACAAAAGATGTAAGTGTTTGTTTCTTCGGTGACGGAGCAAATAATGAAGGAACATTCCATGAAGGGGTTAATTTAGCGGCGATTTGGAAGTTACCAGTTATTTTTATTGCAGAAAATAACGGTTACGGTGAAGCAACTACATTTGAATATGCTTCAAGTTGTGATTCTATTGCGGATCGTGCAAAAGCTTATAATATTCCAGGCGTTCAAGTAGATGGAAAAGATCTTCTAGCTGTATATAAAGCTGCTGCAGAAGCAGTGGAACGTGCGCGTAATGGTGATGGTCCAACAATTATTGAATGTATGACATATCGTAATTACGGTCATTTTGAAGGTGAAGCGCAAACATATAAAACATCAGAAGAAAAAGAAGAACATTTAAATGAAAAAGATGCGATTGTGAATTTCCGTAAGCATTTAATTCATGAAGGTTTATTAACGGAATCTGAACTTGTTGATATGGAAAAAGCAGTAGATGATGCAGTACAAAGATCCATTGAATTTAGTGAAAATAGTCCATACCCAGACGATGAAGAATTATTAAAAGATGTATACGTTTCTTACAAATAAGAGGAGGGTGAAAAATTATGACTAGAACAGTAAGTATGTCAACTGCAATTAATGAAGCGATGAAAATCTCAATGCGTCGTGATGAAAATGTAATTTTAATAGGTGAAGACGTTGCAGGCGGTGCACAAGTTGATCATCTGCAAGATGATGAAGCTTGGGGTGGTGTTCTTGGTGTTACGAAAGGACTTGTACAAGAGTTTGGCCGAAATCGTATATTGGATACACCAATTTCTGAAGCGGGTTATATGGGAGCTGCGATGGCAGCTGCTGCAACTGGGTTACGTCCGATAGCTGAATTAATGTTTAATGATTTTATTGGTAGTTGTCTTGATCAAGTATTAAACCAAGGTGCAAAATTCCGCTATATGTTTGGTGGTAAAGCGAAAGTGCCAGTTACGGTACGTACGATGCACGGTGCAGGTTTTAGCGCAGCTGCACAACATTCACAAAGTTTGTATGCCTTATTTACGAGCATTCCAGGTATAAAAGTTGTCGTTCCTTCTACTCCATATGACGCAAAAGGCTTATTATTAGCGGCAATTGAAGATGACGACCCGGTAATCTTCTTTGAAGATAAAACACTTTACAATATGAAAGGTGAAGTGCCGGAAGGGTATTATACAATTTCTTTAGGAAAAGCAGATATTAAACGAGAAGGTTCTGATGTAACAATTGTCGCAATCGGAAAACAAGTTCATACAGCACTTGCAGCTGCAAAGCAATTATCGAAAAAGGGGCTTGAAGTAGAAGTAATTGATCCACGATCTTTATCACCGCTTGATGAAGATACTATTTTATCATCTGTTGAAAAAACAAATCGTCTTATCGTTATTGACGAAGCGAATCCAAGATGTAGTATCGCAACAGATATTGCGGCAATTGTAGCGGATAAAGGTTTTGATTTGTTAGATGCACCTATTAAACGAATTACAGCACCACATACACCTGTTCCGTTCTCACCACCACTTGAAAAGTTGTATTTGCCAACGCCAGAAAAAGTAATTGAAACTGTATCAGAAATGATTGGAGACCAATCTTTATTACATGTGTAATAAAACGATGAGAAGGGAGAGAGACACATGGCTGTAGAAGTTGTAATGCCGAAGTTAGGTATGGCGATGAAAGAAGGTATTATTACGAGCTGGAATATTAAAGCAGGCGATAATGTAGCAAAAGGAGAACTAATTGCTAGTATTAATTCAGAAAAAATTGAAACGGAAATTGAAGCGCCAGCTGATGGTACGGTACTTGATATAGCTGTAAGTGAAGATGAAGGAGTGCCGCCTGGTACTGTAATTTGCTACATCGGTAAACCAAATGAAAAAGTAGAAATGCAGGAAAGCACACATGTGGTAGAAGAAAAAACATCTAATATAGAAGTACAAAATCAAGAACCAAATGGGAAAGAAGTAGCGAAGCAAAGAATTAAAATTTCACCTGTAGCGAAGAAAATTGCAGAGTCTGAAAATCTGGATATCAAGGCATTAGTTGGTACAGGTCCTGGCGGAAGGATTACAAAGGCAGATGTATTAAAGGCGCTAGAAGAAAGAGTAGCAAATCCAGAAGTACCTGAACAAGAAGAAAGTACAGTCGTTCCTGTTACTGGTATGAGAAAAGCAATTGCGAGTCGTATGCATGCAAGCTTACAAAATAGTGCGCAATTAACGTTAACGATGAAAGTAGATGTTACAGATTTAGTTGCATTACATAAAGACATAGCGAAAGTTGTGCAAAAACGATACGAAAACAAACTAACCATTACGGATTTCGTTTCTCGTGCTGTTGTATTAGCGCTTAGAGAGCATAAAGAAATGAACAGCGCTTATATAGATGATGCCATTCATCAATTTGAACATGTGCATTTAGGCATAGCAGTCGCATTAGAAAAAGGATTAGTCGTTCCAGCTATTCGCTTTGCAAATAATTTATCTTTAGTAGAGTTGTCTAAAGAGATTAAGGATATGGCACAAAAGGCGCGAGCAGGTAGCTTAAGTAGTGATGATATGCACGGAACGACATTTACAATTAGTAATTTAGGTAGCTTTGGTATTGAATATTTCACACCTGTATTAAATACACCTGAGACTGGTATTTTAGGTATTGGCGCAATTGAACATGTTCCTGTATATAAAGGGAAAAAATTTAAAAAAGGTAGTATGTTACCTTTAAGTTTAACATTCGATCATCGTGTACTAGACGGTGCACCAGCAGCTGCATTTTTACGCACAATTAAATATTATTTAGAAGAACCTATAACAATTCTTTTATAAAGAGAAGGTGAGAGAATGAGTAAATTAGTTGTAATTGGAGGCGGACCAGCTGGATATGTAGCGGCAATTACCGCGGCTCAAAATGGAAAAGAGGTCACTCTTATTGATGAAGCTGACCTTGGCGGAACGTGTTTAAATGTTGGGTGTATGCCGACGAAATCATTGTTAGAAAGTGCAGAAGTGCATGACATTGTGAGAAAAGCGAATGATTATGGGGTTACGCTTAATACAGGAAGTATATCAATTGATTGGGATCAAATACAGGCAAGGAAATCACAAATCGTAATGCAACTCGTCCAAGGAATACAATATTTAATGAAGAAAAATAAAATTAAAGTTGTAAAAGGAAAAGCGAAATTCGAAACGGATCATCGTGTGCGAGTTGTACAAGGAAATAAAGAAGAAGTAGTGGATGGAGAGAGGTTTATTATCGCAGCTGGTTCCGAACCTACAGAATTACCATTCGCTCCGTTTGATGGAAAATGGATTTTAAATAGTAGCCATGCGATGTCTCTTGAGAGTGTACCATCTTCATTGTTAATCGTTGGCGGTGGTGTAATAGGATGCGAGTTTGCAAGTATTTATAGTCGCCTTGGGACAAAAGTTACGATTGTTGAAATGGCACCGCAATTATTACCAGGTGAAGATGAAGATATCGCACATATTTTAAGAGAGAAATTAGAAAGTGATGGCGTAGAAATATTTACAGGAGCTGCTTTAAAAGGATTAAATAATTATAAGAAGCAAGCTTCATTTGAATATGAAGGTAGTATCCAAGAAGCTAACCCGGAATATGTTCTCATTTCTGTCGGCCGAAAACCACGTGTACAACAATTAGATTTAGAAAAAGCAGGGGTTCAGTTTTCAAATAAAGGGATTGCTGTGAACGAACATATGCAAACGAACGTATCACATATTTACGCAGCTGGTGATGTGATCGGTGGAATTCAGCTTGCTCACGTTGCCTTCCATGAAGGAACGACAGCAGCATTACACGCGAGTGGAGAAGATGTAAAAGTAAACTACCATGCTGTACCTCGCTGTATTTATACAGCTCCAGAAATTGCTAGTGTCGGTTTAACAGAAAAAGATGCAAGAGAGCAGTACGGTGACATACAAATTGGAGAATTTCCTTTTACAGCAAACGGAAAAGCGCTTATTATTGGCGAACAAATGGGTAAAGTAAAAGTCATTGTGGAACCTAAATACCAAGAAATTGTAGGGATTTCTATTATTGGTCCTCATGCCACTGAACTGATTGGACAAGGAACTGTAATGATTCATACAGAAGTTACCGCTGATATAATGAGAGATTATATTGCAGCACATCCAACTTTATCTGAGGCGATTCATGAAGCGTTAATGCAAGCAGTAGGACATGCTGTACATGCTTAAATAGAAATATGATAAACCACTATTCTCTAAATGAAAGAGAGAATAGTGGTTTGAATTTTTATAGAAGAAATTAAATGTCTTATTACTATTTAATTTCAATCGCTGAAGTAATATCGTTCCAATCAGCAGCTAAATTAGCAGTTTTACCGTACCAATCAGCGTGTTTAAATAAAACGCCTTTTCCATATCCTTGTGTTGAAGTGTGCTCCCAAAGTGTCGTTGAATAACTTGCAGAAGGTGACGCTGTACTTACAGAAGAAATTCTGTCATTCCAGCTAGATGGTAAGTTTTTAAATCCGCTGCTCCAGTAAATATATTGGCCACCTTTATCTTTATGTTCATAAAAATCAGTACTACCAGCACCGCTACCTAAAGGATTAATTTTATTTTTAATTGCTTTTTTATCCTTTTCAATATACGCATCTAATGTTTCACGACTAGTAAAACCGTAAGCTGGCCAATCCCTATTTTCATTTTGCTCTGGTAATACCATAGTAATTTGGATATTTTTCTTATCCTGATCATTTAATTTTGCAAATGAATTAACATTTTGTTCATCCACTTTTAAATAATCAAATGACTTACTTGAAGTAACCTTTATAGGAGTAACAAAGTGTTCTATGCCGGAAAACTTTGAAAATGCTTGGTGGTTATATCATGAAATAGCTCTTACTGAAGATGGTTTTAAACTAGGTGTTTTATTTGACTCTCCATTTAGAGAAGTGACGATTTTCGCGGCAGATGTATTACTTGTGAAGAAATAATGTTGTATGGAGTATTACAAACGTTTGACATAATAAAAAAATAAAGTTATTGTAGATACATGAAGTCTACAATAGGAGCTGTATTATGAAATATTCTAAAGCTACAAATTATGCTCTTCATACAATGCTTTTTCTGGCAAAGGCTACACCAAATAAGTTAGTTAGTGTTCACCAATTAGCAGAAATGCAAAATGTTTCACCAACGTACTTGTCTAAAATACTAACTAAGTTGACGAAGGAAGGGATGATACATTCATCATCTGGTCCAAAGGGCGGTTACTCGCTTAGTAAGAATTGGGAAGATATTTCATTTTTAGATATTATACATGCAATTGAAGGTAAAACATCATTGTTTGAATGTTGTTTACATGACAAACCTGGATGTTTAATTAATGAAGTAATGCTTGCAGCAGAAGAGAAAATGGAAGAAAAGTTACGAAATCAAAAAATCGTAGATCTTGCGAAAAAAATAAAAGTGGATTTTTAATCTGCTTTTATTTTTAAATTAATTAAGGATAAAAAGACTCTTCGATATCTTTAATTGTAGTTAGAAAATGATATGAAGAAGGAGAGAAGATGATGACTAAATTTTGGAATGATCGATATAAATCAGATGAATATTTTTACGGGGAAGAACCTAATACATTTATTAAAGAACAAGCATTTCGTTTAGCAAATCACAATAAAGTAATAGCATTTGCGGAGGGAGAAGGTAGAAATGCTGTATTTCTAGCAAGACAAGGGAACGAAGTAACAGCTATTGATTATTCGGAAGATGGATTAGAGAAGACAAAAAAATTGGCAGAGAAGCATAACGTAAACGTGCATACAAAAAAAGTAGATTTATTAGCTGATAGTTTGCCAGAAAATGAATATGATGCAGCAATTATGGTATTTGGACATTTTCATGATAATTATAAAAAAATGATATTAGGTAAAATGATACAAACGATAAAGCCTGGTGGTTTAATTATGTTTGAAGTTTACTCAAAAAAACAAATAAACTATAGTACTGGTGGACCAAAAGATGTTGATATGCTGTATGATCCAATTGATATCCTTACTTGGTGTGAAGAACATAAGGTAATTCATTTCTTTAATGGCGAACAAGAGCGAATTGAAGGGAAAGGGCACACTGGTTTAGCTGATGTTATTCAAGTTGTTATTAGAAAATGAATATAAGTGTTAATGAAAGTTAAATGTATGAATGTAAAAGACCAGTCATGTAAGACTGGTCTTTCTATTTAGATACTAAATTATCAAGCTTCCAATATGTATCTGTTAACGGCGCTGCTTTGCTATCTATGTATAAATACATATTATTTAAATCTTTTGGTGAAGTTTTCAGTTCAAACACAACGTCAGTAGTTAAAGAGAATTCGTGTGGAACATTTTTATAGTGCTCGTCATCTATCGGATGAGCTTCACCTTCATATTTCTGACCAGTTTTTTCATCTTGTATGAAATATTTTATTTCCGAAAGATCAATAGTTTGTCCATCGTCCCGAACATTATTAATCATAACACGAGTAGTAAGGCGTCGCTCTTTGTCTATTTTTTCAAACTTTGCATTTTCAACTGTCGCTCTATAGTATTCGTTTTTAACTATTTCTCCATAGTGCATTGCATTCTTTTCGAGAGCGCTCTTTTCTTGTTTTGATGTAGTATTGCTATTACATCCTGTTAATATTCCAGTAAATAATAATGCTGTACATGTCGTTTTGATTAATGATTTCATAGTAATCCCTTTCTGTATTAAAAAGTAAAACATAGGAATAATTTTACATCAACAGGAAGGTAAATGAAAGTATTTTTGCGTAATATACAGATATACATTTATTCGGTTGGCAAATTAATGGGATAGAAAGCGGGAGAAGACTGTATAAAACGGAATAAATAAGAACTGAAAATATTGTAAAACAGAAGAGGCATACATATAATTAAAATAAAGTTTAAGTTTCTGAATCTTCAATAACGGTGGTGATAACATGTTTACTGAAGAACGTCGAGAGAGAATCTTAGAACTACTTAATACAGATGGAAGAGTAATCGCAAAGGAACTTGCGGAAAGATTTGAAATGTCTATTGATTCTATAAGAAGAGATTTGTCTATTATGGAAAAGGATGGTTTATTAAAAAGAACGCACGGAGGTGCAATTGAACTTACGCGAGTGAGGAACTTAGCTGCGGAACCAGCTAAACGTTATAGTGATAGCTCAATATATGAGAACACAATTGCAAAAGTTGCGGCATCTTATATACAAGAAGATGATTCTATTTTTATTGGCGGGGCTCCCGTTCATAATGCGATGCTGAAATATTTACCGGAAGTATCATTTACGGTTATTACGAATTCTATAGAAATAGCTGGTCATCTAAGAGAATATAAGAACATCGATACATATTTAATTGGTGGAAAAGTAAAGCCTTCAGGAAATATTACTGATACATTTGCCTCTGAATTGATAAGTAGATTTTCTATTGATCTTTATTTCTCTACAGGTGGAGGCATTTCATTACAAGGTATTAGTACTGCAACACCTGAAGTTGCTTATTTTAGTAAAAGAGTAAGTGAAATTGCTAGAAGAAATATTTGTTTAGCTCCGCATAATAAACTTGGAATAGATTGTTTTATAAGAGGAGAGTCTCTAAAAGAAGTTGACCTTATTATAACTGACGAAGAGGCTAGTAAAGAAACTGTTCAGGAATTTGAGAAACAAGGTAAACAAGTTGTAATAGCGCCATTATATTGATTTGAAAGGAGTTTGACATGATTGTAAAAGAGCAAGAGTATCATATAAATGGATTAACTTATACAATTCGTTCTGCAGCTGAAAAAGATGCTGAGCAGTTATCGAAAATTAGAGTTCAGATTGATGGAGAAACTGAAAATATGGATAGAGATGCTGGAGAGGGATTTATAGATGACCTAGGGTTTCAAAAAATAATAAAAACAGATAGTGAAGAAACGAAGAATCTCTTTTTAGTTGTAGAAGTGCACAATCGAATTGTTGGATTTTCAAGATGTGAAGGATCAAATTTTAAGAGATTATCTCATAAAGTGGAGTTTGGCGTTTGTATTTTAAAAGAGTTTTGGGGATATAGAATGGGGAAGAGCCTATTACAACAATCTATTAAATGGGCTGACGAAAATGCAGTAAATAAAATATCTTTACAAGTATTAGAGACAAACGAGAAAGCTATTCATCTTTATAAAAAATTAGGTTTTGAAGTAGAAGGCATTTTGAAAAATGACAAAAGACTATCGGATGGAAAGTATTATAATACGGTAGTGATGGGAAGATTTACTAATACTTTTCATGAAAGAGGTGAAGAAGTATGTTTTACAGAAGGAAGTACTATGTAGTGAAAAATGAATTCATAGAAGTATTTAATGATCATTTCAATCACACGAACTTACCTAATCAATTAAAGCATGGTTCTAGGCTAATAGGACGCTGGATGAAAGATAATAAGAATGGTACGTCTGAAGTATTTGCCATATGGGAATATGATAGTTATGAACAGTATAATGAAATAGAATCGAAAATTAGAAGTGACGAGAGGCATATTAAAGGAATACATGAATGGTATGGTGCGACACGTTTCTCTATAAATAGTTTATAACTATGAAATGAGAAGACTATCTAGATTAACACAGATAGTAATAACTGATTTAACGAGTGAGTGGAATGAAAGCCTTC
>NZ_JBPWAP010000113.1:0-11464 GCF_051776705.1 Bacillus cereus group sp. BceL291
GAATCGAAAGATTCATAAAAAACGTCATCCTTTCTAGTTAGCTTTTTAGAAAGAATAACGTTTTTTTTACACTTGGGGGTAGTCTAGATTCTTAAGTTGATGGGCATGTGGAACAATCTATATTTTGATTAATTTTTCGTTGGGGTTACTATATGGATTTTTGATGAGATTCCCTTTATTAGAAACTTTGATTATAGCGGGGGTTATTACAATTTCTTCTAGTGCTATCGTTGCAAAAGTGCTAGTTGATTTAAAAAGAACAGGGAATAACGAAACGGAGCTAATTTTAGGAATTATCATGTTTGAGGATATATTCCTTGCTGTATATTTATCAGTGGTTTCTGGCTTAGTACTTGGTGATCATGCTTCATTTTTAGGTGCTCTTACCTCAATTGGTATAGCTTTGGGATATATGCTCTTATTCTTTATTGTAGCTAGATGGGCTACTCCGTTATTAAATAAATTGTTGAATATTAGTTCAGATGAAATTTTTATTATAGTAGTATTTTCTTCTTTATTCTTTATCGCTGGTTTTTCTGAAACAATTCATGTTGCGGAAGCAATCGGAGCGCTTCTGTTAGGTTTAGTTTTTTCTGAAACAGAGCATAGTGATCGAATTGAACATCTTGTTGTTTCATTTAGAGACTTTTTTGGAGCTATCTTCTTCTTTAGCTTCGGTTTAGGTATAGATCCGTTTTCGTTGGGTGGAGCTATATGGCTAACGTTAGGTGCTGTACTACTGACAATCATCGGGAACTTTGTAGCAGGGATGATTGCAGGAAGGCAAGCTGGATTATCTCATAAAGCATCAACAAATATTGGGTTAACAATAGTGTCAAGAGGGGAGTTTTCAATTATTATGGCTAATATTGGTATAGCGGGTGGTTTAATGTCAGTGTTGAAACCGTTCTCAGCACTATATGTACTTATCCTATCTATTTTAGGACCACTCTTTACTAAAGAATCGAAAAAAATATATAAATTTTTAAATAAAATATTTAGGTGGGATACAAAATCTACTTAAACTTAGGACATTGAACTACTCACCACTTAACGTCCTTACAGACTTTTTGAAGTGGGAGATTCCTGCTAAGATAACCAATGTATCCACCGGTTATCTTAGCAGGCGCTACCCGTAGTCCCTACAGTGAGAACATAAGTATCTTGTACATTGACGCACCACACTCCCTACTTTAGTTTGGTTTTCGCAACTTCGGCAAGCATGGGGCGAAAGAACGTTGAAGATTTTACAGTTGCAACGTTTTTCTGAAACCAACCTCATAACTTCAGTTTTCGAAGAGCAATCTGTATAAGTAAATGATAGCAAATATGTTGGCTTATGCCTATCGATATTCATATCCCACCTAAAATTGGTGTTTCACACCTTGACATTTTTGAGGAAGGAGTCTTCTGTTGGAAAACGATAAAATCTTTTTAATTACTTGAATTCTAAGTGTAGAAACTTTGTAATTTGTATGAATTGAGGGATTGAATTCCTTGTGTTAATTAACATATATATCGATTTGATATAAAGATAGGATCTAAAAGGAGCTAACAAACTGTTAGCTCCTTTTAGATCCTTTTTAAGTATATCGCACAAAAATCAAATCATACATCACGAAAAGTAGCTTTTAAGAACCCCTATTTTAAATGTTTTGTCTAGAAAAGTATGGATAACTTCATGAATGGGTGAAAATATCTATGCTTTTTTATTACAAGACAAAGATATACTGTACTCATAAATGTAGAAATATCTATTTAAGAAAGATTGAAATCATATCCAATAATCTGATAGGAGATGTAGCTATATGACAGTATTCAATACTAAAGAAATTAATAACACACCTTTTGAAAGTAATATCATTCCAAAAGGAAATCGTAACCGTCCTGCATATTCCATGAATCCAAGTTATATCACAATTCACACCACTGCGAATCAAAATGCAGGTGCTGATGCAAGAGCGCATGCTAGATATGTTAACAATGGTGGTGGATCAACTGGCGTATCCTGGCATTTTACGGTAGACGATAATCGGATTGTACAGCACTTACCACTAAATGAGAATGGTTGGCATGCCGGAGACGGGAATGGAGCGGGGAATCGTTCGTCTATTGGCATTGAAATTTGTGAAAATCGTGATGGTAATTTTGAAAAAGCCTTAATTCATGCTGCGGGTCTCGTTCAGTTTCTCATGGCTCACCTTGGATTAAAGATTGGGAACGTAGTTTCCCATCAACATTGGAGTGGAAAGAACTGTCCACGTCCGATATTTAATCGACCAGGTGGATTTGAGGGTTTCAAGAGGATGATTGAAGATAGTCCAAACGATATGGTTGTAGAGAATCATAACAAGGACGCGGGTACACAAGGATTAGGAATTGCTTACATGGAAGGCGTAAATATTAATCTTCGTAGAGGACCTAGCACGAGTAGTGATGTAATTCGTAAATTGAACAAACCTGAATCTTATATTGTTTGGGAAGAACGTGATGGCTGGCTGAACCTAGGTAATTCATGGGTGAAATATGACTCTTCCTATATTTACTTTGCTCGTAGGAAAACGAGTAATGTTGGGCGATTAGTTGTTGTAGATACGGAGGAATTATGGGTCTATGGTTCTGCTGACTGGAATGATAAGATTAAGACTGTAAAAAAAGGAGAAGCGTTTACGATTCTAGGTGAATTACAGGTAAATGGTTCTAACATGTATAAGTGTAAGTATTTCTACATTACCGCAAACCCTCAATTTGTATATGTAAGATAGGAAAAATGGATTTTATATATAAGTATAAAAGGTTAAAAGACTTTAAAATAAGTTAAGGGAATACAAATCCTTAATGAATTGGTTAAACATCAAAAAGTCAAAAGCATGGATGATGGTCGAAAAGTAAGTAGATTATTAACACCCTGGATCTATTTTAGCCCCAGGGCATATATTGATATTTAATAAAATTTGTTGCCTTTGTTGCATTTTTTCATAAAATGATTCATATGTTTAAAATTGTGGTAAAGAAAAACAGTACCAAATTATAAGAACTTTGGTATTTCAATAAAAGAAAATGGAGGTATTTTATGGAGATAGTGAATAATCAGAATCAATGCGTGCCTTATAATTGTTTAAATAATCCTGAAAATGAGATATTAGATATTGAAAGGTCAAATAGTACTGTAGCAACAAACATCGCCTTGGAGATTAGTCGTCTGCTCGCTTCCGCAACTCCAATAGGGGGGATTTTATTAGGATTGTTTGATGCAATATGGGGGTCTATAGGCCCTTCACAATGGGATTTATTTTTAGAGCAAATTGAGCTATTGATTGACCAAAAAATAGAGGAATTCGCTAGAAACCAGGCAATTTCTAGATTAGAAGGGATAAGCAGTCTGTACGGAATTTATACAGAAGCTTTTAGAGAGTGGGAAGCAGATCCTACTAATCCAGCATTAAAAGAAGAGATGCGTACTCAATTTAATGACATGAACAGTATTCTTGTAACAGCTATTCCTCTTTTTTCAGTTCAAAATTATCAAGTCCCATTTTTATCAGTATATGTTCAAGCTGCAAATTTACATTTATCGGTTTTGAGAGATGTTTCAGTGTTTGGGCAGGCTTGGGGATTTGATATAGCAACAATAAATAGTCGTTATAATGATCTGACTAGACTTATTCCTATATATACAGATTATGCTGTACGCTGGTACAATACGGGATTAGATCGCTTACCACGAACTGGTGGGCTGCGAAACTGGGCAAGATTTAATCAGTTTAGAAGAGAGTTAACAATATCAGTATTAGATATTATTTCTTTTTTCAGAAATTACGATTCTAGATTATATCCAATTCCAACAAGCTCCCAATTAACGCGGGAAGTATATACAGATCCGGTAATTAATATAACTGACTATAGAGTTGGCCCCAGCTTCGAGAATATTGAGAACTCAGCCATTAGAAGCCCCCACCTTATGGACTTCTTAAATAATTTGACCATTGATACGGATTTGATTAGAGGTGTTCACTATTGGGCAGGGCATCGTGTAACTTCTCATTTTACAGGTAGTTCTCAAGTGATAACAACCCCTCAATATGGGATAACCGCAAATGCGGAACCAAGACGAACTATTGCTCCTAGTACTTTTCCAGGTCTTAACCTATTTTATAGAACATTATCAAATCCTTTCTTCCGAAGATCAGAAAATATTACTCCTACCTTAGGGATAAATGTAGTACAGGGAGTAGGGTTCATTCAACCAAATAATGCTGAAGTTCTATATAGAAGTAGGGGGACAGTAGATTCTCTTAATGAGTTACCAATTGATGGTGAGAATTCATTAGTTGGATATAGTCATCGATTAAGTCATGTTACACTAACCAGGTCGTTATATAATACTAATATAACTAGCCTGCCAACATTTGTTTGGACACATCACAGTGCTACTAATACAAATACAATTAATCCAGATATTATTACACAAATACCTTTAGTGAAAGGATTTAGACTTGGTGGTGGCACCTCTGTCATTAAAGGACCAGGATTTACAGGAGGGGATATCCTTCGAAGAAATACCATTGGTGAGTTTGTGTCTTTACAAGTCAATATTAACTCACCAATTACCCAAAGATACCGTTTAAGATTTCGTTATGCTTCCAGTAGGGATGCACGAATTACTGTAGCGATAGGAGGACAAATTAGAGTAGATATGACCCTTGAAAAAACCATGGAAATTGGGGAGAGCTTAACATCTAGAACATTTAGCTATACCAATTTTAGTAATCCTTTTTCATTTAGGGCTAATCCAGATATAATTAGAATAGCTGAAGAACTTCCTATTCGTGGTGGTGAGCTTTATATAGATAAAATTGAACTTATTCTAGCAGATGCAACATTTGAAGAAGAATATGATTTGGAAAGAGCACAGAAGGCGGTGAATGCCCTGTTTACTTCTACAAATCAACTAGGGCTAAAAACAGATGTGACGGATTATCATATTGATCAAGTTTCCAATTTAGTTGAGTGTTTATCGGATGAATTTTGTCTGGATGAAAAGAGAGAATTATCCGAGAAAGTCAAACATGCGAAGCGACTCAGTGATGAACGGAATTTACTTCAAGATCCAAACTTCAGAGGGATCAATAGGCAACCAGACCGTGGCTGGAGAGGAAGCACGGATATTACTATCCAAGGTGGAGATGACGTATTCAAAGAGAATTACGTCACATTACCGGGTACCTTTGATGAGTGCTATCCAACGTATTTATATCAAAAAATAGATGAGTCGAAGTTAAAAGCTTATACCCGCTATGAATTAAGAGGGTATATCGAGGATAGTCAAGACTTAGAAATCTATTTAATTCGCTACAATGCAAAACACGAGACAGTAAACGTGCCAGGTACGGGTTCCTTATGGCCGCTTTCAGCCCAAAGTCCAATCGGAAAGTGTGGAGAACCGAATCGATGCGCGCCACACCTTGAATGGAATCCTAATCTAGATTGCTCCTGCAGAGACGGGGAAAAATGTGCCCATCATTCCCATCATTTCTCCTTGGACATTGATGTTGGATGTACAGACTTAAATGAGGACTTAGGTGTATGGGTGATATTCAAGATTAAGACACAAGATGGCTATGCAAGACTAGGAAATCTAGAGTTTCTCGAAGAGAAACCACTATTAGGGGAAGCACTAGCTCGTGTGAAAAGAGCGGAGAAAAAATGGAGAGACAAATGCGAAAAATTGGAATGGGAAACAAATATTGTTTATAAAGAGGCAAAAGAATCTGTAGATGCTTTATTTGTAAACTCTCAATATGATAGATTACAAGCGGATACGAATATCGCGATGATTCATGCGGCAGATAAACGCGTTCATAGCATTCGAGAAGCGTATCTGCCAGAGCTGTCTGTGATTCCGGGTGTCAATGCGGCTATTTTTGAAGAATTAGAAGGGCGTATTTTCACTGCATTCTCCCTATATGATGCGAGAAATGTCATTAAAAATGGCGATTTCAATAATGGCTTATCATGCTGGAACGTGAAAGGGCATGTAGATGTAGAAGAACAGAACAACCATCGTTCGGTCCTTGTTGTTCCAGAATGGGAAGCAGAAGTGTCACAAGAAGTTCGTGTTTGTCCGGGTCGTGGCTATATCCTTCGTGTTACAGCGTACAAAGAGGGATATGGAGAGGGCTGTGTAACGATTCATGAGATCGAAGACAATACAGACGAACTGAAATTCAGCAACTGTGTAGAAGAGGAAGTATATCCAAACAACACGGTAACGTGTAATAATTATACTGCGACTCAAGAAGAACATGAGGGTACGTACACTTCCCGTAATCGAGGATATGACGAAGCCTATGAAAGCAATTCTTCTGTACATGCGTCAGTCTATGAAGAAAAATCGTATACAGATAGACGAAGAGAGAATCCTTGTGAATCTAACAGAGGATATGGGGATTACACACCACTACCAGCTGGCTATGTGACAAAAGAATTAGAGTACTTCCCAGAAACCGATAAGGTATGGATTGAGATCGGAGAAACGGAAGGAACATTCATCGTGGACAGCGTGGAATTACTTCTTATGGAGGAATAATATATGCTTTAAAATGTAAGGTGTGCAAATAAAGAATGATTACTGACTTGTATTGACAGATAAATAAGGAAATTTTTATATGAATAAAAAACGGGCATCACTCTTAAAAGAATGATGTCCGTTTTTTGTATGATTTAACGAGTGATATTTAAATGTTTTTTTGCGAAGGCTTTACTTAACAAAAAAATTCGTATAGCAAAATTCTAAATTTAACCTTAAATATAGTTAGGGTGAAAATATGCCAAACTAATTTATTCCTAATGTTAATTCGAAACAAATCATAAACAAAAATACAGGTATAAAAAAATTTGTGTAAGACATTTTTTTATACCTGTACTATGAGTGTATTTCCCCTGTTAAAATATTTAATCAAAACTATCATCTTTTTATTATCTTTAGGAATATATGGAGAGTAAAATGAGATTTCATCTAAATAAAAAATAATACCCATAGATAGCATAAAGATTTTTGAAAATACAAGTATAAAGAATGTGATATTAAAAAACCTTGAATTTATAAGTATAACAATGCACGTTATTGTTAATTGTATTGTGTTGTCATTCGTTTCATGCGTCATATTTGTGTAAATTTTTTATGACATTATTAAGCTCCAGTACTGTTTTCAATTAAGGATATGCGTATTTATATTCGATTAGTCATACATTTATAATCAAATATTATATATATATATTAATAAACTATGTGATTTTATGTATTTATGTTTAATTTAATGAAGATTGGCTTTTGAATACCTATATATATATGATTATCTTTAAGGAAACATAAAACAATTTCCTAGAAGGGTGGTATTACATACTAATTTATTAAAAGTTATTTAGTATAATAATTTCGTGCAATTTTTTTGGGAAATATGGAGAAAAATATAACAAAAAAATAATAAATTAAGACTTTGGAGTTTAGTGTTTTAGGATCGTCTTTAAAACGGTAGGTACAGAAACAGAAGGAGTACAGTTTTCCTAAAATAGGAATTAGTTCGCAATGGAGGGTTCAATTCTATGATATCTATCTAAGAGGTATTAATTAATTCGTATTGGAATTGATGTAATGGCATATGAGTCAGAATTTAAGAATTCTTACGGTTAATTAGCAATGACTTCTCAACTAATCAAGTACTAATCTACTTTAGGCTAGACAAATTGATTTATAGAATTCAACTGATTGTAAACAAACTATGAATCCTATGAAATTTCGTAAGATTTATCCAGCAAAACAACCTTTCCTACAGAAAATAAATTTATGGTGGGAGCTGAAGTAGCTGTTAAAACTGGTATATCCTTCCTAGTAAAAGAGTGAGTCACTTTAAAAACAGAAAATCTAACTATAGAACCAAAAATATTATTATTTGAGCAGAAATCTAAAAAATAATATCGATTAGTCTAAAAGATTTTTAAATTACCCTAAGCTTTTAACATATCTCTACGATACAAATCCTAAATTTTTTTGTATTTTTTAATTTACTATACTTATAAAAATTTTAGTGTTTTGGTGGGCGGAGGAATGAGTAATCTTTATTCTTCCTTTAACAATTATCAGTATATTTTTGAGTTGGCTAAGGAGTGTATCCTATAGTAACTAAACATTTAATCTGATCATATACAACTCAGTTAAAAAAGTACTTAAATATCATTACAAACACTTTTTAACAAAAAAATAAATTGAATCCCGTGCTCTCTCAAAATTACAATTATTTCTATTAAAAAACAAATCTAAAAAACTGATTAAAACAATGGAGTGAATTTGATTGTCATTTGTAAAAAATAGTAAGATAGGGACTAAGTTAAATGGATTGATAACCATATCTATCGTCGCTTGTATAATTCTTTCAACATTAGGTTTTTTTGGCTTAGTAAAAAGTAAAAATGCTTCAACTAATATGTAAGAACATAATTTATTGTCAATCCAACATATTGGGGCTGTAGAAGCGAATATTTTCCATGTTGGATGTTTTTGCCCATCGCCCCGAAACGGGGGATTAAGCCTGGTTAATTAAAAAATAATACGTTGTGTCAAAAAGTACACTTTATGACATAGCTAAAAACCTTGTATTTTTCATTTCAAAAATACAACTTAATAATATTTGAAACATGTCAATTAAACTGTATATGTTTTGACATATTTATTTTAAAAAGAAATTGAAATCCTTTATTTATAAGGGTTTTGCCACTATTTTTTTGCTATTCCCCCTTTTTCGAGAAATCAAGACTAAAATGAAAAATAAACAGAAAATATAAGGCTCTTACTTTGTGGATATGACCACAAAGTAAGAGCCTTATTTCATTAAATTTGTTCATACATTTTTCCTTGTAGTCTTTTGTTTTCATCCTTTAATCGCCTATTCTCGTACTCTACTTCCTTGATTCGATCCCGTAATAATTGAATCATTGCATCTTTATTTTCATCACTCATTTTCCGTTTTTCGAATTTTGGAGATACAGCTCGTTGCTGTTGTTTACGAAGCGTTTCAATTCGTTCACGAAGGGTAGTATGACTATACAAGTAAGACTTGGACACTTCTGCGAAGTCGGAGACAGAGTTGAAATTAATACGTCTATTCTCTTTAATCAGTTGTCTAATTGCTTTCTCAACCTTTTGTAGGGTTTCTTCTCGCTTCTTTTTAGCCAAGGCTACAATAGCATCTGTAGATCGTTTATGTTTCATGATGATACACCTTTTTCTTTAATAATTTGAGCATCAAAGAGAATTTTTTTAGCACTCTCCCCCCGATGAGACTTGCCTTCGACAAGTTGGTTTCTAATTTTGATGAGGTTATCCAATTGTTCCTTGGTTTTCTCATTGTAAATTGGGTAGTTTTGTGTCATCTGAATATGTTCTTCCACTCGCCGGATTTCTCTTTCAAAGTCACACAGATTGTCAGGGGTTGTACAGAAGTTTGGGCATGTCAGACATGGGGTTACAACATAAGGACAACCTTCCTTCTTCGAAGCCAGGCAAAACCCAAGTGGTACTCTTATAGCCTCGATATTACTGCGTATATATTCCCAATGGATCAAGTCTTCGTCCATGGCCATTTCATTTACTTGACCATTATCTAAATTTACACGAAGGAGAGGTCCTTTTTTCTTTTGTGCCTTTTCCCATTCTCGTCTCAATGTATCATCGGCTATCTTAGCATAGACTAGTGTCATTTCTGGTGTAGAGTGGGCAAACCATTTCATAATGTGAGTAAGATTCATTCCTAGATTAATCAGCTCCACACCTTTGGTGTGCCGAAAGGCATGGTTTCGAAAATGATAGATACTTTCATCTTGATCCACAATGTTGTATCGTTTAGCCAAACGATTTAATGCTCGTGATATATTCCCACTACAAAATGGGTTCCCCTTACGTTTTCCTTTTGTATGAACGAATAAGTATCGATCAGGATTATTTTCTATAGTTGACATATCTTTAGTTTGTTCAATGACAGCTTGAATAATTAGTGCTACATCTTTATCTATAGGAATACGATGTTGTTTAACATCAGTTTTGGGAATATCTCCTTGAAGATAATAGTTTCTGTTCGTATCAGTAATTAAGCAATTATAGTAACGAATATTGAGTATATCACTTATTCGCCATCCTGTAGCCATAAGTAAAATGATAACAGGAATATATTTCTTATCGCTATCTTTCATAGGGGGATTGAGTTCATCAGGATTATGACTTAATAACAATTCTAACTGACTCATTACTGAGTCAGGAATATATTTAATCTCATTTTCATTCCATCGTCTTTGTTTTGGGAAATCTTCCTTGAAGAACAAAGTGAAAACAGGTGTAGTAGGTGCTTTAGGATGTTCAGTACGTTGTAAGTAATCTATAAATACTTTTACTCCATACAAATAATCCGCTTTAGTTCCTTCAGATAAATGGCCCAAATTATGGTTAACGTATAATAAATATTGTTCAATATGTGATCTTTGCAAATCAGTGATACCGTTCCAATTAGGATAATATTTTTGTAAGAACACTATAAAGTGTTTGATTCCTCTTAATATTGTTTGCAATGATGAAAAACTACGTGAAACCGTTGTAAACTTAGCATACTTTTTAACAGCTTCCCTATAGGATGGATGAATATCATGAAATGATATTCGATATTCAGCTTTACTTTTAGAATAGCGTACATTAGGAATATTTCTTACATCCCATATATCTTTTTCAAACTCTTCTCTTATGTCATAGAAATCAAACAGAAATTGATACGCTCGATTAAAAAAAGCAATAGCTTTACTTGAAATCTGTCCTTTTGAATTTGTGATGTTGACATTCCTATTAATTAAATAACTTTTGTATTTCATAAGACCACGTTCATATGGTATCTCTATAAAACTATGGATGTTAGGATAATGTTTGTTTAAAAAAGCAGCTAAATGTTTAAACGTAAATGAATAACTTAATAGAGTTCCAATAGTTACACTTCTATTTAATATTTCTATTGCAAAGAAATATTTTAACTCTTGTCGAATATAGAAAGAAAATGATGTGAAATCTATTCTTTTTTTATTTGATCGCCAAGATTCTTTGCTATCATATACTTCGAAGAAGTTATCCCTTAAATCCCACACATCGTTTATCCGATACCCCTGTAATAGCTGCAGTAATTCATCTTTTTTCTCTAATGTAACCTTCGGTTTATAGGATGTATTACTTACTATATTCATGATTCTCCTCGTCGTTCATCTTTTTTCTTCATTGCTTTCTCCCAATCTTCTTGTATATCTTCCATTGTGGGATGGACATCATGCCCATCAACTTAAGAATTTGCACTACCCCCAAGTGTCAAAAAACGTTATTCTTTCTAAAAAGCTAGCTAGAAAGGATGACATTTTTTATGAATCTTTCAATTCAAGA
>NZ_JBPWAP010000114.1:0-11320 GCF_051776705.1 Bacillus cereus group sp. BceL291
TAAAACATAAGAACAAGCTATTAGAAAGTGAAAATGAGCACTTAAAAACACAACTGAAAAAAGATTTAGGAAAGGTTTATGAAAATTTATAAATATGTGATATCGTCCTATTAGTTGTAAAATAACCCCCTTAATAAAGCAGGATTTGAACATTTTTATTTTAAGAAATAGAGTTTAAATCATAATGATACATATTAAAATCTTTTGCAAATACCTCTTGAACCAACTGAATTGTTTCTGCGTCATAAAAACTATCATAAGTAGGTAATCGTGGAAAAAAAGAGGTTGTAATATCAGCGTCTGCATAAACTCCTTTGTAAATCATCTTACTCCCTTGATAATGCCAAGATTTTGATAATAGATCTAATGGTGATTTTTTTAATTTATATACCTCTTCTAGCTTCGAAATGCCTGTATTAAAATTTTCTAGATGGATATAGTTTGTAACAAATTCTTCTTCTCCTTGTATATATTGTTGTGTAAAGTGAGGATCTACTTGATCTAATTTTGTCATGTGTGCTTTTAAGTAATACAAAAATAGTTTAAAGGAAATAGGTTTATTGCAAGTTTCATCACCATACAGAAATTGCCGAATGGGTTTCCATACGGGATTTTCAATATTGGGTGGTGGGGCCAGAGCAACAAAAGAACTTACTGCCCTTCTATAAGGATTTCTTACTAGTTTGTACGTCTTCTTCTCTTTAGCTTGTAATCCACAAGCTAATTGTGCTAAATAATGTGTAGAGTTCTTATATACTTCATACTCATAGTTGTGAATGAACGGGTTGTACTTTATTGCTTCTTTAAATAAATTAATTTGATAAAAAAACCAGTGGGCTAGCGAAGTACATCCGCTTTTTTGGCTCCAAAACAAAATGAGGGGAAAATCTTTATGAAAATGAGGGACACGCCCTTGCTTGTATATAAAATTATATAGTTCTATATGATCCATTTTGAACCTCCATTCTTATATAGCAAAACATGAAGTATTTTTAATAAGGGATAACTAACTTTAGTCCGCTAACACCAATAATGATAGCTAAAAATATTTGAAGAGGTTTAACAGGAATCTTAGTGGAGAATTTACTACCAAGTATGACACCTGGGATAGAACCAATGAGTAAGTGAATTAATAAAAGATAATCTACGTTTCCTAAATTCATATTTAGTATGCTTGCAACCGTCACTAATAAAAAAGCATGTGTAATATCTGTGCCTACTAATTCGGATGGTTTCAGTTGATATAAATATATCATTGCAATAGCAAATAAAGAGCCTGATCCAACGGAAGTAAGTCCCACGATAAAACCAAGTATTGCACCGATAAGAATTGTTAGATTCTTTTTTGGGACCATAGTCTGTTTTTGAAAAAAATTTTGTGTAGATTCATTATAGAAAAATGTTTTTATAAAAATAGAAATTGCCGCAAGGATTAAAACATATCCTAATATATATTTTATAATTCCCTCTCGATTATCATGAAAAATTGGCAAGAAATGAATTGTTATTACTGCGATAATTGCACTAGGCAAACTCCCAATAGCTAGATATTTTACTAGTTTAAAATTGATGGTTTTCTGTTTCCAGTGTTGGGATATTCCAAACATTTTAGTGATAGAATTATATACTAGATCCGTTCCAACAGCTACAGAAGGACTTATGCCTAATGTTAGAAGAAATGGAGTCAGTAATGCGGCCCCGCCTATCCCTGTTACTCCAACCAATCCCCCTATGATGAAACCCATCATTATAATAGAAATACTCATTATAATTCTCCTTCCATACTGCTGGCTTTTCATAGTGGTTATAGTTTTTAAAGAGACTCTATACATAGTGGGGTGATAGGTATATTAGTTAAAAATTAATTTCATCCTTCTTATATCCATATGCTTCAAAATCGTCAATAAATATTTCTGAAACAAGGTTTAGAGCTTCTTCATCATAGAAACTTCGATAGGTTGGTAATGAAGAGAAGTGTGGGTTTGTAATATCATCATCTGCATAGTTTCCTTTATGAATCATTTGATGTGCCCTATGGTGATTGGAGTTTGTAAGGAGTGATATATCAGAAGAAAGTAATCCATAGTCTTTCTCCAGCTGCGGAATTATTGTATTAAAATTCTCTAGTTTTATATTTTGTTTGATGACCTTTTTTTCTCCCTCAATATATTGTTGTGAAAAATGTTGATCTAACTGAATGGATTTAGCCCCTATTTCTTTTACATAATATAAAAATTGTTTAAAGGAAATCCCTTTCGATTCATTTTTATCATTATAAAAATACTCTCTAATCTGTTCCCATTGTTTCGAGGCGTAAGGGTTGGCATAAAGTATTAAAAATGAGCTTACAGCTCTTTTATAAGGGTTGCGTACAAATTTTATGGTATCCTTACTTAGTTCCAATAGTTGCATTTCTAAATTTGTGTAGTAATCAACTTTATTTTTGTATATTTCAGATTCATAGTAATGAATGAACGGTGCATATCTCATTGCTTCCTCATATAGCCCAATTTGAAAGAGAAGTGCAACCACTTCTGTGACTCCAAAATAAAATTATGGGGAAATCCTTATGAAAATGTGGAATACGTTCGCCATATTCAATTAATCCTTTAATATTGTCCTTCATCAGCCAACCCCCTTCGTTATTCTGATATTTATTGAACACTTAAATACAATGGTAACTACTCATACCATTGTATTTAAACATCACTGTAAAGGTACTTAAGTTGGCATATAAAATCCTAGCGTATTAAAAACAACTCACATATGTGTCTTAATTTTCCAGGTGTATCAAAATGTAATAATTGCTTAACAAATTTTAAAATATAGAAATCTATTATAAAGAGAATTATGTATGAAGATATGTGTACAACGGTAGAGGCATTAATATGGTTAAAAAGTCTTGATAAAATGGTGAATTTCACTCCATTCGCCGCATTAACAGCACAGTTTGACGGCATACATGAAATCATTAAGGAACAACACAAAGTAACCCGTCCGATTTTAACAACTGAAGAAAAAGAACGAATTGAAAATATGCTAGTATGTTCCTTATTATCTGAAGAGGAAATATTAATTACATATTATGAGGATAGTTATTTACTCACTAGTTATATGAGGGGTATGTGTAGCAATGGAACAAAATCACGCAACAAGCATTAGCGGACATTAGGAACCTATTCTTATAAAGAATCAGGTTCCTTTTTGTTTGTTTCTTCATATGTTAGCGTACGTAATTGTCCATCTTTTACTTCTTCTGGGAGAACAAATGAATACCGACCTACTATGTTAATGTGTTTATGGCCTAATGGTGAAAGTCTAGATATATCATCATTATCAATTGTATGACCGCGATTTCGGAGTACTTGTAACGCAGATTCTATATATCGTGTATTCCATACAATAATTGCATTTACTACTAAACCTAATGCGCCTAATTGCTCTTCTTGTCCTTCTCGATAGGATTGATGAAGTTCTCCACGTTTGCCGTAAAATACAGCCCTCGCTAAACTATGCCTTGCTTCCCCTCTATTGAGTTGATTTAAAATTTTACGACGATAATTTTCATCATGTAAATATAAGAGTAAATAACGTGTTTTAAAGAGTCTCCCCAATTCTCCAATTGCTCGCCCTAACATAGTTGGTTTCCCATTATACTGAAGTGCTTGGATAAGATGTGTTGCATTTATTTTATTTAGTTTCAAAGATCCCGCAACACGAAGCATGTCTTCCCAATGACGATGTATGAGTTCTTCACGAATGCGACTTTTAGACAAATTATTTAACATGCTATAATCTGAGTTCGCATCAAAACGCCAAAGACGTGATTCACTGATATCAGCTAAACGAGGACTAAATTGATATCCTAATAATCCAAAGAGCCCAAAAATAATATCACTATACCCAGCTGTATCTGTCATAATTTCTTTTGGCTGTAAGTTCGTATTTTGTTCTAACACACATTGAAGTAAGTATAATGAATCACGAATTGTTCCTGGAATCACCAAACCGTGGAGTCCGGTAAATTGATCGCTCGTATAGTTGTAATACGTAACACCACGACCAGAACCGAAATATTTAGGATTTGGACCAGTGTATACGGATTTTACTGGTGTGATGAAACGTAATCCATCAGCTGAAGCAATTTCTCCACCACCCCACATTTTAGCCAGCTGTAATTGGCTATGAAAATCTACAAGTTTCGCGTTTGATTCTGAAAGTGTTTCTGCACGAAAATAATTTTGTTCAATCCATGTAAGACGATCACGTTCTAATGAAGGAACCCCATCTTGAACTAAAGATCTTAACCCAATATTGCATGCTTGAGATATAAGCAATGCACAGATACTTATAGGTAACTCGTTAATTCTAGATTTAGCCTCACTAATATGTCGAAAACCATCCATAAATCCCGTCCAATGATTTACTTCGAGTAATAATTGAGGAATATCTATATTTGGCAACATCGTATGTATTTGTTGTTTTAGTTTTTGTAGTGATTCAGGTTCTGGTTGTTTGTCTAAAGGTGTCAAAACAATTCTCTCTTTACCTGCAAATGTGTCTATTTGCACCGCAGGATTATTCTCCCAATTCTCAATGACTTGATGATAAGTTTTGTCTAACTCTTCTTTTAACGGTGTCAATGATTCATAAGAATCTATTGACCAGTCTAATGAGCGAAGAATATTAGGGCGAATACTTTTTCATTCTTCGCCTTGTAATAATTGTGCGCGAAGGTCCCCATATTTTTCACTTCCTAATATATATAGATCGTGTCGGTGCAAAGCTTCTAATACTTGTTCGAGCATCCAAAACGTATATGCTCGATGATTTACAGTTCCGGAATCTTTATCAATTACAACCTTAGACCAATTTGCATTCAAACCGGCAAGAGGAGCATTTTTCCATCTTTTCTTATTGGATTTCCCATGCTCTTTTACAAAATTCCATGCTTGCAAGATGGGTAATCCAGCAGGCGTTGCTTGTAATTCAATTTCTTCCATGAGTAAAGGAAGAAATTTTCGGATTGTTCCATAATGTTGTAACAATCCTGAATAGGCTAGTGTTTGATTTGGTGAATAGGTGAGTGAATCAACAATTTGGACAGCTTGTATTAAATCCTTTTCTGAGATTTTTTCAAACACTGCCGTTTTTGGATGGACAGAAGGATCCGTATGTTCTAATAATATTACACAAGCTTCCCGTAATTGGCGCGCTGCCTTATCTAAATCCTTAATTGTACGAAGACGTTCTTTTTGTTCCTTTCGATATGTCTTAGCTAATAAATCTGTTAAATATCTATCAAAAATATCAATGACATCATCCTGAGCACTTTGTGTATACATTTTAGCAAATGCAATTAACATAGCCATACGTCGTTGATCGGGCATTCTAGCAATTGCTTGTGATCTAACAGCGACTGTGTGACGCGCGAATTGTTGTAATCTTTTCGAAGGAATTCTAGACATATCCCAATTTTCAGTGTTCAATTGACGAAGCTCTTGTAAACGAATCAGCGTATTCTTAATGCCCGTAACACTAATCGTAACAGGGGGATTACTTAGACGCTCTAAATACGTTTTCTTTGTTTTTTGATCTATCTGAAGAAGGTTTTCTAATTGTTTTTTCTGAACATTATCCGGAAGACTAGAGAGCTTTTTCCATATATTTTCTGCTGAACGATCACGAACCGTTGATACTAGCCTTGTTAATACAGATACACCAGGTAGTAAAATTTTTTGTTCGATACATCGTGCTGTTGCTAAATCAAATAAGACACTTGGTCTTTCATTATATAGCCAAGCACGTGCATATAGCCATCTGATGAATCGCCAATGTATTGATTTATCTGTAAAGTTTTTATATCCATAAACAGAACGTATCTCTTGCATTTGATCCCACTGACTTCGTTTATTTCGATAACGAGAAAAGCTTTGAGCATCTAGATGAAGTTGATTTGCCATATATGTAATAACCGATTGTGGTACATTTGTAGGATCAGATAAAAATGTTCCTAAGAACCTAACGGTTCCTAATTGAACAGCGAAACCAAGTTGATTATGCTCTCCACGACGATTCCATATCAGTTCTTTGTCTGTATCATCTAACCAAAAATATTTTGCTAACTGTTCTGATGTTGGATTGTCACAAAAACAACCATATTTTTCTTCTTGTTCAGGTGTAAAAAAATCTACAGGCATAACCCTTGTTCCTCCTGTTACAATTCTTAGTTTGTATCACATGACCAAATGAGTAGGATAATGTGCATTCTTTAGTTCCAGGCAATCTTTTCTACTTCTCTCTGTAAATCTTCTTGTGTAGCTCTTACATAAATCATCGTGGTATTCAAGTTATCGTGTCCCATAATTTGTGCAAGACGATGTAATGGTGTGCGTTCAGCCATCACATAACCAAAGCGATGCCTTAAATCATGGGCACTAAATCCTTCTAACTTTGCAAGTCTAATATACTTCTGAAGAATATGGCGGATCGCTCTTTCTTGTAGGCGTTTTCCTGTTTTAGAAGAAGGAAACAAATAACTCTGTGAAATCTCACTTAATCTGATATGTTCTTCTAGTGCACAACGAGCTGTACTATTCAAAGGCACTTCCCTCTGTTTATTTCGTTTTCCAGATCGAACAACAACATAGCCACCTCTTTTTCTCATGATAACATCCTCTATTTGAACATCACACACTTCCATTGAACGAAGGCCAGTATGAAGCATAAAAATAATCATTGCCCTGTCACGTAGTGTGCCGTATTTTTCAACGGCATGCATTAAAGCGGCTTCTTCTTTATCTGACATGCGTTTGGGACTCGTTTTTTCTGTTGGTACAAACTTAATTGATTTTGAATAATTTGTTTGTACCAGTCCTTTTTGCTTAGCCCAGTCAAAATAACGTTTGATTGAATTAATGCGCCGGTTAATCGTAGAAGGTTTTAGTAATCTTGTAACTTGCATATGCTCTCGATATCGAGCAATAGTGCGAGCGGTAACTTCTATTGGATGAAAAAGAGTATCCTCAGCATGTTTTCCCCACACATTTTCAAACCAAAATACAAAATCTTTTAAATCACTCGTATATTCTTTTAGTGTTTTTGTATGCAAATCTCCTTCTTGAGATAAGCTAGAAATAAAATCGGAAATCAAAGATGTTGCTTGTATAGAAATTGTTTTAGTGGAATGCATAAATACCTCCTCTTTTATTGACTTACATTAGCGGACATGCTATTTTAATCTTATCAATTATGTTAGCGGACATCAAACGTTTATTTTCCCACACTTCATGTCCACTAATATTAATTAGTGGACATTCAAAATAAAACCGAAGGTAGGTGCATCACATGGCTATTCGTAAAGATGAGTTGTATCAATTGATAGATCGTCTTGACCGACAAGATGAAAAAGCAGCGTTTGATTTTTTAGAATTTCTTGTTCAACGCTCAAAAAAGAAACCTAACGATTGGGAAAAAATTGATATGGCAGATCCAGATCATGAACCATTGTCTACACAAGAAATAGAACAGCTAAATAGTGAAGAAGGATATGTATCAGGGGAGGACGCAAAACGTGAATTCGGACTACAAATTGATTTACCATAAGTCCGCAGTGAAATTTATTGCAAAGCAAGAAAAAGGAATACAAAAAAGAATTGCTGAAGGATTGAAGGGGCTTCTTGAAATCCCTCCTGAAGGAGATATTAAAAGTATGAAGGGTTACACAGATCTATATCGATTACGGGTTGGAACTTTTCGGATTTTATTTGAAATAAATCATGATGAGAAAGTCATATACATACAAGCCATTGGAAATCGTGGTGACATCTATAAATAATACTTACATGCATTTTTAAAGAGGAAGATTTTCTGCATTGAAGAATCTTCCTTTTTTTATGCACGAATAATGTCCGCTAATGCTTGTTGCGTGATTTTGTTCCATTGCTACACATACCCCTATGACCGTTGTTGATATTGACCCTTCAAATAGCGCTGTTATATGTACGGATGCTTTTTATAATAAGATAAAACTGCAATTTTCTAATATAATAGATGTTAAATGAAGTGAATTGATGTAATCACGTTTGGATTATTAAAAAGGAGTGTAAAAATGCAAGGGAATCAGATAAGAAAGAACACCGCAGGAGCAATTATTCATAATAATATTAATAGCTATCCCTTTCTAAATATACCTATGATTATTAATAAGAAAGAAGGAATTATTTATGAGGTGTTAAGCGCTGGTTTTCAAGCTAATGATGCAGTAGCAATGATAACAACGGATGGTTTTGCTACACCCAGGGTAAATGCACAGATCGTAACAGCAAAAAACAATGATGGTAGTCTTCAAATATACCGCTTACCGTTAAAACTGGAATATTGGGTGCTTTCTTGTATGCATGCTGCTTCAGAAGGTAAAAACCCATTTCCCTGTAAAGTTGCTTTTGGGATTATAGACACTATATTTTTTGCGGAATTCAAATGAAAAGGTCTGCTTATTCAGCAGACCTACAATCAATTATAGTTTTATACCTTTCCCGTCCAGACATGCGTAGCAGTAAAGACTTGAATTTATTATTATGACGACATAACAAGAATATATAAATAACAAAAGAGAGAACGTATACATTATGTCCTCTCTTTTGTTAAATATGTTCTCCATGGTCAATATAAATATCACCGTATTCGTATGCTGGTGCAGGAGGTCTACCATGATCAGCTTGTGATGTATAAGATTCTGTGAAACTTCCAATAGTTAAGACAGCAGAAAAACTAAAAAATCCTATTAGTACTTTTTTCATTTTAACGCACTTCCCTTCTGAAGTAATTCTTTAGCATCATAAGATATATTAAAGTATTGGCTAGCCTTCTCATGATTACCTTCTTGATAAAGTTTTTTCGCTAAAATTCCAGAGTACTCTTCCATAAATCCATAAAGTTTTTGGGATTCAAAGTAATCTAGTCCATCTGCAATCGTTGTTTCTAGATTCTGTTTATAATTTTCATCGTACTGTGCTCGAAGTATTCACAAAAGATGTGTATATTCAACATCAGCTAATTCAAAGCCTTGAATCAAAAATTCCTGTGCTTTCTCGATTTCGTTTAACTTGAAATATTCTCGAGCCAATAAGAACACAGTTTTATGATAAGGTCTCTCACATTTATAAACATCCATTAAATGTCGAATTGCAGTTGCGGATATACCTTGTTTTGCATAAAGAAAACCTAAATTGTATTGAATTAAAGTAATCAGTCGAGTGCAGTTATGTTTTTAGCCATATCTAAGCACTTAACAAAAAGCTCCTCTCCTTGTTCAAACTGACTTAAAGTGACACTTGCCAATCCCAGGATTGTATCGCATTCAATTTGATTCACTACATACTCTTCATACTTTTTGTATATGTCTTTTGTTTTCATGACATGCTTAATTGTTAATAAAGGTTGTTGAAGATGGTAATATAGTTCACCAAGTTTATAATTAAATTCAGCTTTTTCAATATCGTTAGGAATATACTCTAAAAGTCGTTCAGCTTCTTCAAATTGCTCCATAGCTTCCATATAGTTAGCAATCATGGTGTTATGCACAGCTTTATAGAAATGATAGTAGTATTTTAAGTACTCATCAATACTTTTTGTTGTAAGTTTTTCGACAGCATCAAAATCACTACGAGTTACATATGATTTATTTATTAATATATTATAACTATAATCTAATAGGGAATAATACAACAAGAGATTTTGATCTTGTAGATCTCGGTTTTGTTCGACCATTAAGACACTAATCTTTTCATCAACTTCTTCTTTCATTCTTGTCGCTTTTGTTATTTGCTTAGATAAAATAACCTTATACCATTCATTTAATAGTTTGGTAACTTTTTCATTATTCATAATTATCATATAGCAATCCCCTTTATTATGTTTATATAAAAATAATCATAACAGAATAAAATTGTAATAATTTGTAAAAACTAACTTTATAAAAAATATTCATAATATTCTTATAATATTTTATCAATTGACGGAAAAAATATCGGTAAATCGTTAAATTGTGACGATAGAATGAACTATATAAAACTAGTTGTGAAGCTAGTATTGGTATAGCGTGAGCCATATTTGTCGAAATTTATTGGTAATCATTTGGTTTTTTAAGTATTTATTTCCCATAATTTAAGAGTTAACATTTAACTACGCTAACAAATAAAGGTGAATTAGCATGGTATTGTCTTAATTAATATTTTAGGAGGTATGAAAAATGAAAAAGATTAGTAAAGTTTTAAGTGTTGCAGGATTATCTCTTGCTATACTCGGAGGAGGAACAATTGCAAGCGCAGCTGAGAATAACACAGTTGATTCTACTGTAAAAAAAGGTAATGTATTAGATTTATCAGATCAATCGAATGTACAAATAGGTGAGGTACTAACGTTTGGGGAACTTGTTAATCAAATTGCTGCAGATACCAATAAACCTAGAGAAGGAATTTCTTAGCAACTCATGGCTCAAGGAAAAGCTCGTGGACAATCATCTGCTGCAACACTTGCCGCTACGTACCGAACACTAACAACCAATTTTTCAGTAACAGCTTTCTATAACCCTTCATTAAGGTTTTATTGTGAAACAAATGAATGGAGTGGAAGCTTCAGGGGTATTAAGGAAATAAAACATATTTAATATGAATAGAGATGCAAATGGTCTTTCTAAAACGTTCAGTGGTACAGTTCAAGCAAATTTAGAAGATCCTAACAGAATTTTCTATATTGTTAATGGTGATTTTCATAATAATGGCACAACTACTTTTAATGGCAATGTTTCCATTACTGTAGGGAAGACAGGAAGTGTAGGTTTTAGTGCATCGTATGCGACGAGTCACTATAAATATATTTATAAAGAAGGATATGTATATTTTTAAAGTTGATAAATTTTTAAATGTTCGATTACTTCTTAATCACATGTTAAGTTCATTATACATGCTAATTTAATGGAGGTGATCTCTCTGCAACCTAAATATATTCTGTTCATTCAAATTCTAATAGGAATACTAATAATCATGGCACCAATTATTATTACTGGTGAATTATATAATGTTTCAAAGACTATGGGTGATTTGCCAGTTGCTGAATTAATTATAAGAACACTTTCTTTCATAATAGGACTTGTAGTTATTAATAAGGCGTTTGAAAAGTATTCTAAATAGTCATTAGGGGTATCGCTACATGCCTATCCACTTAAGAATGGAAACACAATGAACTTTCGTTCATATAACCAAAAAACTCTCGAAATATTTGGTATCTTTAAAAATGGGCATACCAAATAAACCTAGAT
>NZ_JBPWAP010000115.1:0-11194 GCF_051776705.1 Bacillus cereus group sp. BceL291
CAGGGTTTATTTGATATGCCCGCTTTTATAAAATCTACAAAAGATAATAAAAAACTATATGGAAAGACCGCATTTTGTTTGAAAATATACCTTAAGTTGATGGATGTGTGCTCCGACCCCTACAATTCGATTATCATTTACAATTACAGATCCAACCAATGGATTTGGAGTCGTTTGTCCCTTCATAGCCTTGGCATTTTCTAGTGCTAGCTTCATATACAATTCATGCTCAAGCATGTAAGTGTCCCCCTTCAAAATGTCCAGAACGCTGAATCTTCGTTTGCAAATATTTCTCATTAAACTCTGAGACATCACCCCATAACGGTTCACGACTCGTAACATTTAATCCAGCTTTTTGTAACGCTTCTAATTTTTTCGGATTATTTGTAATAAGTTTTACAGGTTTTGAGCGTAGCGCTTTTAATACTTCAATTGTATCATCATAGTTTCGAACATCATCTTCAAAACCTAGGTTCAGATTAGCTTCTACTGTATCTAACCCATTTTCTTGCAAGAGGTACGTCATAGCTTTACTAAACAAGCCAATTCCTCTTCCTTCATGATTCGCTAAGTAAAATAAAGCACCTGAACCATGTTCTGTAATCATTTGTAAAGACTGCTTTAATTGGAATCCACAGTCACAACGTTTACTACCAAAGATATCACCGGTGTGACAAATACTATGCATACGAATTAGGGCATCTTCAGAATTCTCAAAATCACCATATACAAGTACACTAGATTGCTGCATATCAGCTAAATTAATAGATGAGAGTTTTTTGATAATTCCTTCTACACTATTTGTAACCTCACTACATTGTAACCAAGAATACCATTGAAAAACTTTAGTCTCCCCATATAAATTAATTGGCAATTTGATAGGGCCTACTAAATAAATATCCTTTCCATCTTGATGTATAAATTGAATTTTATCTTCTAACATATGAATTGTATCTGTTGTAACCATTAGGTACCTCCTAGTATAGAGAATCTCTAAAATTCTCTTCCATTGTTATATTTTTTATTGTTTAACTTACACAACGTAAGTGTTTTTACAGATGCTATTCTTTTTTCTCTCAGCTTATATGCAATATGTATCATTACAACTTTGGCCATTTAAAGAAAAGAGTTTTAGTTACATAAAACAACTTAGTTACTTTATGTAAGTGAGTATACATTCGTAATCAATTTACGTCAAGTAATTAATTATAAAAACATTTGTTACTAATAGTAAGATGTTATATAATTTATTTTAGGAGGTGAAGGAAAATGAATGATTCTACATTATGCCCTCGCTTTGAAAAAGGAATGAAATTTTTTAGTCAACGATGGACAGCACTAATTATTTACCAACTTTTTTCTGGATCTCAGCGCTTTTGTACACTTGAATCTTCTCTTCCTGTTAGCGGAAGATTACTTTCAGAAAGATTGAAAGAATTAGAACTAGAAGGAATTGTCGAACGTAAAGTCTTTCCTGAGACACCAGTTCGTATAGAATATTCTTTAACTCAAAAAGGATTTGCTTTAGAAGCTATTATTCGCGGAATAGAAGAGTGGTCACAGGAATGGATAGAACTTGAGGAATAACATAAAAGCTTTTTCGTATATAGTTTTAAGTAATCAAATTACAGATACCTATTATTAAAACGCTAATTTTTCAAGCATTTATGAAAAGCTAGCGTTTTTTAATAAATAAAATGTAAGAAATAAAGCAAGGTGATCAAAATGATCACCTTGTTCCCTTACAGATTAAAATAGTGTTTTAAAATCTTTTATTCATACATACTCGATTAATAAAAAAAACGAATAAGCTTTTTTATTAATAAACAGTTTTATTTTTACAATACAGTTAGCTTCCCCTGCTATTTGCAGACAGTAAGACCACCACTGATTAAATTTTCATTTTATTACATTCGAATGTTACTTATGAAATTTCACACGCTCTTCAAGCGGTTGGAATTCTTTTTCACCTGGTGCAGCTGTTGGATTACCAAATGGCATTTGTGCAATTAGTTTCCAATTAGTAGGGACATTCCATTCTTGTTTTACCTCATCGTCAATTAATGGATTATAATGTTGTAATGATGCCCCTAATCCCTCTGCTTCTAAACCTGTCCACACGACTAATTGATGCATACCTGATGCTTGGTGTGACCAAATTGGGAAGTTTTCAGCATATGCAGCAAATTTTTCTTGAAGCGATTTAACGATAGCCTCATCTTCAAAGAATAATACTGTTCCATAACCAGCTTTAAAAGAATCCATTTTTTGTTGCGTTCCTGAAAAATCTCCATCTCCAACTACTTTTCTTAATGTTTCAGTGGTAATATCCCATAATTTATCATGAGCTTCACCAAATAATACAACTAATCGTGCAGTTTGAGAATTGAAAGCGGATGGAGTATATTTCACAGCAAACTCCACGATTTCTTTAATTTTTTCATCCGATACTTGTACCTCTTTATTAATCCCATAGTAAGTACGTCTTTCTTTCAGTGCAGTATAGAAATCTTTTGTCATAATTCCGTTCCTCCTAAGTTTTAATATTCTTCAAAATGATACATCTCGAAGATAATATGCGTTTAAATGAGTTCATTTTTGAATCATTGAACTTCCTAGCACCCATTGCCAGTCATTCTAAATCTAAACACACTGCTTCTTTCAGTTTTCCTAAAAAAAGCCTTATAACATCATTCATAAAATCTAATCATCATTCGGTACTATTTTACCCATTCTCTATTCATGTATCCTGCTTGTTTCATATTTACACAAATATGAAATGTAGCTACTTTAATCACCAAATTTCACATTAATTTAGAGCATCTTCAATTACAGCAATTTCGATCACTCGAACAAAACGATGCAATTTAAAGAACATTGCAAAATTAAGTGCTACCTGTAAAAGAACCCTCTTAGCCGACTATAAGAAAAAATAATAAAAAGCCAAAAACGAACAATAATATGTTCATTCTTGGCTTTTACTTAACCATCACATTTATTTTTACTATTGCTTCAAATGATTTTTAACTGCCCTTATTACCAATTCGTGATCTTCTTCTGGTGGTAATCCTGAAACTGTTATCATTCCAATAACCCCTACGTTTTTTATTCTGATAGGAAAACATCCACCAAACGCAGCGTATTCTGAAGTATCTAAAAGATATTTTTCATTATAGGAGACCCCAGTTATTTCACTTTGTATCTGCATATAATACGAGCTACGATCATGCAGGGAAACGACTCGTTTTTTACGCTCAATCCATTTCGTATTTTCCTCATTTGTCCCTGTCATCTTGAAATGAAATAATTGCACACCATTTTTCGTTATATCAACAGCAATCAATTTCCCCTCTTGCTTTGCTGTTTCAACGATAAATAAACCTAGTTGCAAGGCATCTTCATTTGTAAAAGAGGAAAATTGAAGTGTTTCCTCCTCTTTTAAAATTTGTTTACTTATTTCATTCAAATTTGAAGTACTCATATCTTTGTCCCCCTTACTCACTTTATGCCAGATTGCTACTTTTAAAATTATGCAATCCTATCGTGCGGTCTTTCCATATAACTAATACCGTAAAGCGTATTCATTTCTTCTTGGTGCTATTATGAATTATATTTAACTCATTAAAAATGTATGTCCTCTAGTGCTAAACATTTCGTATAGAAGTTTTCTTCCGAATACTACTTACAAACATAAAAAACAGTTGATTGAGCAACCGGTTCGCTAAAAGTTTCATATGGGATATTCATTTAACCAAAGGAATGCTTGTTCATAATCATCAAAAAATTACACTCAATAAAGCAACCTTATGTACGAAAAGAGACTATGTAAAAGATGACCTTTTGTCACTCATTTAAAAAGGGACAAACTCTCCAAATGGAGAAGCCTGTCCCAAAATCGCTTTATTTTATTTTGCACTAGAACTAACAATCGTGAATTAGAATAATGACTTAATACTTGCTAAGACAGTAAGTACACCTACAATAATAACAAATACGTTACTCATTTTCCCTTTGTATTTAGCTAGTACTGGAACTTTTTGAATCGCATACATCGGTAATAGACATAAGATAGCAGCAACTAATGGACCGCTTAGAGAATCAATAAGTCCAAGAATACTTGGATTTGTATAAGCAACAAACCAGCATGATAATACAACAAAAGTAAGGATTACTGTCTTAATTGTTTTTTCTTCAATATCTTTTCCACGTGATTTACCGAACTTAATAATCATGTCACGCATTACTTCAAATGCTCCGATATAATGGCCAAGGAAAGACTTTGTAATAGCCACAAAAGCAATAATTGGAGCTGCAATAGTGATTACAGGCGAATTAAGCTCATTAGCAAGATATGAAAGAATTGATAAGTTTTGTTCTTTTGCCATTTTTATATCATCTGGAGTCAAGCTCAATGCGCTACTCCAAACGAAGAACATAACAACAGCGAATGTCATGATATAACAAACCTTTTGTATTTGCGCACATTTAGCATCAGTGGCTTCGATTCCATACGTAGCTCTCTGTTTCACAACAAATGATGAAATCATAGGTGAATGATTAAATGAGAATACGATGATTGGTAGAATCATCAATATCGTTCCAAAATAGCCTGTTCCTGTTGAAGCAGTTGAAACAGCTGAAAAACTAAGCATTGACGTATTCCACTGTGGAATTAAAGATATTGCGATAAAAAGTAAAGAAACTATGAAAGGATACACTAACATACTCATTACCTTTACAGTAATATCTTGACCAAAATTCAGTATAGCGATAAGACCAAGAACTAATACAAGTGATAAAATAGCTCTTGGAGGTTCTGGCATGTGCAATTGATGCACGATAAAACTACTTGCAGTGTTTGTAAGCGCAACCGAATACATTAGTACGATTGTATAAATTGAACCGAAATATACGATGTTAAAAATGATACTCGCTTTATTTCCGAAATACTCTCTAATTGTACCTGTGATCCCCTCATCAGCAGAATTAGAAGCGTATATCATTTTAGCAAGCGCCCTATGTGAGTAATACATAACTGGATATGCAAGTAATGTAATTAGTAGTAAAGATAATAAACCACCTGAACCTGCATTAATCGGTAAAAAGAGCACCCCTGCTCCAATTGCAGTTCCAAATAGACTGAGTGCCCATGTAGTATCCTGCTTATGCCACTTTTTCGGATCTGCATATTGCTCATTTTTTCGTGCGGTATTTTCAGCTTGAACTTCTATTTTCTTTGCAGTATTCCCGTTCATATAATAACTCCCCCTTGTATCTATTCCTGCATCTCTCTTTACACCTAACAAATATTCCCTTTTCGGAAAATGAATTCCTTACAAGTTGCCCCACTTTGTATGTCCTTCATCATAATGAATCCAAATTGAAACATTCGCTAGTTAGCGTCCTAATATAATTGTTAGCGTTCACAAAAAAGTTTACTCGTAATATCCGCTCTTTATATAAAGACCTCTTAAGAGAACAATATAGAATAGACTTCATAAATACGTTGCAACATTTCTAATAACAGTGTATTACTTTAATGGTTTCTCTTTTTTACTTTTAACAGTAATTTTAGCTAAACCGGCCTCTCTTCATTTGCGAGGCATTTCTTTCTCAATTCTATACATTACCTTCATAACTTCGGTAGCACTGATGATATTGCTTACACAAGCCACTGAAGCACATTACATACATTTCGCCTCTAATCACACACCTTTCTTACTAGTAATCGCATTTTTTATATTTTCTCCAGAGATAATAAAATTTCTCTCGACGCCCTCATTATAACGTGTATATTTATAAAATTAATATTTTTATATTTTCAGAAATATTAAAGTGCAATAATTTTATATGGATAATATTTTACAGTTAGCATGTAGCCATTGTTTTTATCGCTTAAAGCTGAATTAGTTAGTAAAAAAATACAATAATACATTGTTTTTCTAGGTTACTCATTATAAAGATACTTATATCCCCTTTATCAAAAAATTTCATTTTAAACATAAAAGATATTCTAATAAATAATTAATGTAGGTAAAAAGAAAAAATTCCAAAATAAAAAAAACAAATTTTAGGATATATATTATTAATATTGAATTCATATACATTTTAAAAAGATACACTGAGTAAAAAACAAAAAAGCTGCCCCATATGGACAGCTCATTTACATAATTATCGTTATCAGGAATATCTCTATGTTTGTAATGAATCGTTTTTACATCATTTCCTTTTATGCGAAAAGTAATTGTGTCCTCTCCATAAGGCGGATTGTGTGCACCCTCAAAAGTTTAAATTTTAAAATCCCTCATTAACTAGCTCTTTTATCGAGTTTAATTTTGAAGAAAGCTCGATAAACCATTCTTCATCCCCTGTTAATAATGCAAGATCTATAAGATAAAGGATTTGTTCCTTATTTATTACCTTTGATTCAGGGAGTTTGTTAACGTGTTTACTAAAGAGTAAAATCGCTTCGTTTATTGTGTACTGGCCGTCACGTTTCACAATACTAACTGTAACTATATCCTCTACATCATCAAGTGATACAATATAACCAACTATTAATTCACCTTCATTTGATATTCCACGAACCCAATCTCCTACTTTTAAAACATGATTATTATTTGACATCATACCGTTTCACCTTCCTATAAATATTTTTTGTGACAATAAAAAAGATATAAAAACAATTATACTGTAATATTTTTCATTACATTTAAGTGTTAAGAACTCACGGCTATATAATAATTAACCCGCTTAACGCTCTTGATTGATAAGGTCAACAACTTCTTTCATTGTATAATTCTTTAAGTATTCACCTAGATGCTCTTCAGCACCTAAGAAAATAGCGAAAAGAACTTTTCGCATGTTCGAACCTACAACACACTGATTGTTTGATTCTGGACACTTCGGCTGCAAAGCACCTTCAGAGGTTATCTGATAAATATGCCAAAGATTAATTTCATCTAAATCGCGAGCGAAAATAAAACCGCCACCAGTCCCCTCTTTCGATTGTATAAACTTATGTTTTTTTAACAAACTTAGTACTTTGCGAATGCGTACTGGATGTACACCTGCACTTTCTGAAATAGCATTACTTGTTGACATCCGATCTGGCTGTAAAGCTAAATAAGTTAAACTGTGTATGGCCAAGGTAAAGTCGCTGTTCATGATTTTCCTCCTACGATCAAAAATATTGTTTCTCATATATTAACTGTAGCCATAAATATTACAGATAGGTTAGAACGTTAAAACATATAGAATACTTCTTGCCATAAAAAATTAATTCTCTTATATTCTATCCGGTCCCACCTATATCTGATAACTTCATTTAGCTTTTTAAGTTGAAAATAAAATTAAACACTCCACTGTTTCTTCACTTGTTCTTCTGCCAACTGTTTAATTTTTGTCCAAATCGTATCTTTACTCACAATAACATTTGTTTGATAATTTCTATCATTATAATTAACTGTAACACATACTTCAATCATCTTCTGCTTCCTCCTTTCAAAAAACTTTTTCTAAAAATACTACTTATTAATTGGCCAATTTTTGCAATTCAATGTTCAAAAACGTTCGAACGCTACGTGGTAAAAATTTACGAATTTCTTCCTCATTAAAACCAATCTGCAATCTTTTCTCGTCCAGCATAATTGGGCGTCGTAACATTAGTGGATGCTCAATTATTAATGTATAAAATTCATTTAGCGAGAGCTCATCAATATTTATATTTAAGTCCTGAAAAGTTTTGGATCTAGTTGAAATAATTTCAGTAGCCCCCTCTTCAGTTAAACGAAGAATCGATTTAAGCTCATCAACTGTCATAGAATTTGATACGATGTTTTTTTCAATATAATCAATTTGATGCTCTTCAAGCCATGCTTTCGCTTTTCGGCATGAGGCACAGCTTGCTGTTGTATATAGAATTACCATATTTAACTCACTCCTTTAATGTTATGAAACGTACATTTTAAACATCGGTTATTGAAATGTATTAAAAAAAATTACAGTTTAGAATCAAATACAAGCAATATTATTTATTCGAGAATATTTAATTTATCTACATTTTACAGACGATAACAACTCACTTCTAAAAACTATACTGTAATTTTAAACTTTACAGTTCTATAAATCAAATGTTAAGTCTTGGATTCATTCTATTAACGTATAATAGGAGCAGTTGAGACAATACTTGCCTCAACCGATTTTTATATCTCTTTATAATTTTTTGCAGTAATGACTGTTTCAAACTCAAAGGTTTCGGGTAGATGATCTGCATAAGAATATTCAAAAGTTCGTCCATCCGTTAAATAAGCTACTTGTTCAACTCGCATTAGGAAATCCTGATTTGTTAAGTTCATAAACTGCTTTTCCCTATCATCTGGGCGAATTCCTTTAACCCTGACAACAGATGTCCCTACTTCAAGACCAAGTTTATTTTGAATATGTGAGTATATCGACTCCTCTAAAACAGAAGCCTCAACACCTGGGATAACCGAAATTGGCATCCATGTATGCTCCATAATCGTCGGAATGCTGTGAATGATGCGGAGGCGAATGATTTTATAGACGAAATCACCGATTGAAACTCCCAATTTCTCAGCAACTACTTCATCAGCCCCAACAATCGCAAACTCGATAATTTTACTTTCTACCTCACTGCCGTATACAGCTTTCGTACCCGTTAAAGTTTGAATCATTCGTGCCTTTTCCTGTTGACGCCAATCTTGCACCACTGTTCCACTTCCGCGCCGGCGGATGATGTAGCCATCTCTAACTAATAGATCCAGCGCTTTCTTAATAGTAAGGGCTGAAACACCAAATTCTTCAGCAAGGACGGGGCTACTCGGAATTTTTTCGTTGATTTTATATTCACCATCTAAAATTTGCTGTTTAATCTTTTGATAAATGCCGAGGTATTTTACTTGTGTTGATCCGCTTGCCATTTCCATACCTCCTTTATACTGCAAACTCTCTTCTATTCATTCAAATGTAAAGCCTCAAGTTTGTAAACTGAAGGTGATGGGGCAGCAAATCCATTTTCTAAGATTTCAATATTCGTTACCGCTTCTTCGTCTTTCACAAGTTTTGGTGCACCATTTATAATTGTTTCATACGCGGCATCATAGAAACGACCGTAATCACCAAGTGGCGTTTTAATTTGTTTTTCAATCCAGTCACCATTTGCATTACGATACTTAGCAACTCCATAGTACATCGGTGAATCTTCACCAAATCCTGCACTCTCAGGCATAACACCCGCTTTCAAATCATTTTCCTGCTGATCTTCACCATATTTAATAAATGATCCGTTTGTTCCATGAACGATAAAGCGTGGATAATCTTTTGCTACGACATGGTTCGTTTTCAGCTTAATCTTCAACTGATTTCCGTAATGTAAACCAACATCGAAATAGTTATCAACCGCACCTTCCATTTCATTATTACGAATATCGTATGTAACCGTATCTGGACGGCCGAATAGTGAAATCATACGGTCCATCGTATGAATACCTAAACTGTAAAATGAACCTTCTTCTTTTGGAGCTTCATGAGTGATTGAACCAGGACGGAAATAATCAATATGTGATTCAATCTCAATAATATCACCAAGGAATCCTTGTTCAATTACTTGCTTCACAGCTAAAAAATCACCATCAAAACGGCGGTTTTGATAAGGCATAACTACTACACCTTTTTCTCGTCCTAAAGCTAATAATTCTTTCGCATGTTCCACTGTATCGCAAAATGGTTTTTCAACGATAACTGATTTTCCAGCAAGTATAACTTTTTTCGCTAATTCGTAATGCGTATGTGCTGGCGTACAGACCGTCACCACTTGAATTTCCTTGTCATTCAACAATTCGTCCAAATCAGTAGTGAAGTAAACACCTTTTCCCTTATATGGAGCCGCTAATTTTTCATTTATTTGACGTACAAAAATCGTTTTTATTTTTATATTATTACGCGTGTTTACATAAGGTAAGTGATAGCGGTTAGCTGACTTTCCAAATCCAATAAAGCCCATTGTTAATGTCATATTTTTCAACTTCCTTGCTCATAAATTTTCGTTTCTATATTTATTATATAATTTAATCATTAAAAGTATATAGTTTTAAATTTATAATTATATATTAAATAAAAAATCCACGATAAAATTCGTTCTCACTATAAGTTATGGACCTATAAAGTGAAACTTTAATCAGTGGGGCGATTTATTCTCTACTGATTATTTACCCGTAAATACCGGGATGAAAAGGAGCGTAATGAACATGGCATATACTACTATATCTATGGAAATTTTCGGATCAACTGAACAAGTATGGCAATTAATCGGAGGTTTCAACTCCCTTCCAGACTGGTTACCTTATATACCTAGCAGTAAATTAACTGAAGGCGGTCGTGTACGTCATCTAGCTAATCCAGATGGTGAAACAATTATAGAACGCTTAGAAGTATTCAATGATAAGGAACGCTACTACACGTATTCAATCATGAATGCACCGTTCCCGGTCACTAATTATTTATCTACAATCCAAGTTAAAGAAGGTACTGAAAGTAACACATCGTTAGTAGAGTGGTCTGGTACGTTCACTCCTGTTGCAGTTAGTGATGAAGAGGCAATAAATCTATTTCATGGTATATACAGCGATGGACTGAAAGCATTGCAGCAAGCATTTCTAGATTGATTCATGTAATTGATTGAGACGAAAAAGTTAATTAACAGTCAAACATTCGACTTTGTGGTTAAGTTCATTATGAAAGATAAACAAATACAAATTTCATGCCTGCTTGTTAATGACAAGAAATAAAAAATACTACCTCCAAATGGAAGGTAGTATTTTTTTATTAATCAGGAAAAACAATTAATCCCTCTTCTTTTTCTTGCTGTTTTAAATCTTCTTCTGGGAATGTTACAGTTGAATTTTTATCCCCTGTTTTTTTTGTTTCTTCACCTGGAAATACGAAAGTTGAATTTTCTTTTCCTTCATTTTTTTCTACGTTATCTGGAAATACCATAGAATCATTGGTAGTTAAATCACTATGAAAACCAAGGTTAGACAAAATCGCTTTTAAATCTGGTAAAACCCCATGCCCATCAACTTAAGAACAAAAATAAAATGAACTTTCGTTCAAAGCAACTAAAAAACTCGTAATGTACTTTTGGTATTGAAAAGTACACACACCAAATAAACTC
>NZ_JBPWAP010000116.1:0-11050 GCF_051776705.1 Bacillus cereus group sp. BceL291
TGAATCGAAAGATTCATAAAAAACGTCATCCTTTCTAGTTAGCTTTTTAGAAAGAATAACGTTTTTTTACACTTGGGGGTAGTCTAGATTCTTAAGTTGATGGGCATGTGGCGGTACCCCTTTATGGTCCAGAAGGTGATTTAAAGTTAAGATTTTTTAGAGAAGAACTTACTGAGAAATGATTTGCTTCTCTCTTCACTTTGCTGGTGAACGAATTTTAACATTTCATTCATCTTTTCTTGCATGTCAGAAAGTTGTTCCTTCAATTCGTTTTTTTCTTGTCTTTCCTTCAATTTCTCTTCACGTTCATCTAAATACATTTTTGTTATGTTCTGATTCTGTAAATGTATATCCTGTTGCTGTTCAATGATCTGTTGTTGCTTTTCAAAGACAGCTTGAATAACGTTTCGTTTTTCCTCGTTGTCTTTATGGATAACGCTTAAAATCTCTTGATTTTGTAGAGCGATAGTTTGTTGCTGTTTTATCAATTCCGCCACTTTTTCATTCGTTTGTTCCAATATAGCATAAGCAACTCCGGCGGCACTGTTATTGCGTTGAAATGGCGTTGTTTCACTACCGTTGCTATCGTTAATGGTATGCGTTAGTGCATTATCGGTATCTTCAGAAAGAGATGATTCTAGCAATATGGATATCGCTTCTTGTAAGGTTCTCGTCCCGTCCGCCATTAAAACCTTCATCTCTTTAAGGATAGCAATGTCATGTTCGTAATAGATCCGTTGTTGACGATTATTCCGCTCGAATTTATATCCAGCGTTTTCTAGTTCTAAACACCAAACACGTAATGTATTTCCGTTTACGTCTAATTCTTTGCTAACTTGTCCCGAAAATCTCCCGAAGTCCATTTCGATTCCCTCCTATTCTCTTATTCTCTAACGGCATTATTAATGCATTGTAGCACCATTATAACACCGTTAATACGAAGTCACTAATGCCATTTGCTACTTCTATTAAGTCTCCTTAACTTTGAGGACACCTCATTGGTGAAGATTCACATTCAGTTGGAAAATGAGAAACGAAATCCCATCCAGTCAAAAGGTTACTACTGTAATGGTTACGATATAAAGTAAAGGGTGAAAATAGCACCAAAAGGTGTTATGTTATCACTGTAACAAGTTGTTAGACAATTTAATATAACAATTAATGAAAGAAGGTTATACATATGACACTTATTGATCAAATGAAAAAAGAGATTGCAAAGTTAAAAAGTAGCATTCAGCGTGATAAATTGCAGGCTATTAATGACAAGATCGCAAAGCAGGAAGCAAAAGAGAAGGGCGATGACCTGGCTAAACGCGAACGAGAAGAAAAAGCCCAGGCTGAAGCAATGGCCCGCGCATTTGACGACGGTTTAAACTATGAGGACGTAGCGACAGGGAACATTAATACAAAGGTAACAGAAACAGTAAGCCCAGAGTTAGCAAGCCTATACAAAGAGCGTGACGAGTTAACAGCGCTATTAAATGAATCGACAGCCGATGTACTAGGCGATCTAAACGAACACGAACAGGCGACACATGATATTGCTAACAAACAAGTGGAGCGCACAGCGGTTGCAAATGGATCAAGTACAGTAGAACTTACACTAGTTGATTATACGGCCCTATCAATGGATATGGCGATTATCCCAGGAGCAAACCCGCGAAACTTATTTGAAAAACAAGCGGGCATGTCATTTGAACGATACACACAAATTGCAACACCAGAAGAAGTACAGAAAGCAAATGCATTTGTGAGACCAAATGCAACTAAACAGGCCCAGCATGAACAGAATTTACAATCTGGTGCATATAACACTGGCCGTATCGAATTCTAAGAGTCGTTACAACTAAGGGGAGGGATTTCAGTCTTACCCTTTTATTAATTAAAAAGGAGTAATCCCCATGACATATACGATCCAAACGGATAACGGACATATACAATTACAGGTTACTGGAGAGTTAACAGGAGAGGCATACAAGCCATTCTTTGATTCAATGACCGATAACATAGAAGAAGCATGTAAAAGGCGCGTGGAAGGTGATATGCACGTATCAATGAGAGTATACAAGGGAACAAAAAGAGCGAGTGTGAGAGATAAGGGACATGGCCAGGGAAACAAGCGTAAAGAATGGTTAAAAGAGAAACTAAAAGGAGATCGGGAACATGTCAAAGATTGATAGCTTATTGAGGCGAGCAAGAAAGTTACAAGCTGACAGGATTCCCACAAGTAAGGTGCACACTGTAAGTGATATAGAAGATATTGAGAGAATATCACTAGAGGAAAAGGCAAAAGAGAACATGTATATCATTAATAACGTACCCCAGAATTGTATTGATTGTGACAAACACTTTAGCGAGTGCAAATGTGACGAATCAAGCTATAGACCACCGACAGAGAAAGAATACGCACATTGGAAAGAGACAAGCCCGCGCCACTATGAAAGGCTTGTGAGGTTACGAGATCAAGACGAGCAACACGAAAAAACATATGGTTTAGATAAGTGGATTGAAGATAACGTGCTATATGTAAGGAAAAAGAAAGTAAACGGGGCTACAGATAAGATTGACCAGATACCTTTAAGCCAAATGAGCGATGAAATGAGAGAGGTGTTATGTAAAGATGTCAAACGCATTTAAACCAACATATATGACAAGTAATGATTATGTACGATCAAAGGAAGGTATAACGGCCCTGGAGCGCGAACTAGGAATGACGCCAGGGCAACTATATAAAACTAGGTGGACGGATATAAAGGCGTTATACATGGCTGGGAAGCTACATGGAAATGATATGAATGTGCTGTTTACTAGAATGAAAGTTTACGATACATCGCTTTATGATTGCGTATTAAATAGTGATTGCCAAATAGTGCATAAATCAGAGTTATATGATGTGCAATTGAGAGAACGATCAATTGCAATAAGAAACTTATTTAGATAGAAAGGATAGTTGAAACATGGCTACAGCAAAGAAACAGAAAGAAACAACAAAAGAACCAATTAACATTAATATCAAGATTGCGACACCTAAACAGGCGCTAGCAACACGAAAAGAGTTAATGGATATGTTATGTAGAAGAGAGATAGAAAGGGCTGATTTTAGCTTATTAAACCACGCGTTACAAGGTGCGAGTGTGGAGCATAGGAGTATACAAGAAGGGGAGAGAATCAAGATTGAACGTGAGAAAGTAGCTATTCAAGAAAGAGCCGTTGTTGTATCGGAAGAGATGAAAACAAAACTAGAAGACCGTGTGAAGGAATTAGAGGGCATTCTGGAGACTGAAGAACAATTTAGACAGGAGAACAACAACCGATATAATCGCAGATCATAGGGAACTTATCAAAGGGTTTTAACTGTGATGGCGAGAATATTCGCGCGCATACACACGCAACCCCCCTACCCTATATGGGTAGAAAGTAAGTGGTGAACAAATAATAGTCCTGGTGATATAATAAACATAGCAGAGACCAGAAACAATAATATTAGTAACTTACTTATAGTTAGGGTTATAATAAGTATTATGTAAACTTAATTGATAACAAGAATGCTGTTATATCAAGGTTTATGTTTATTCGAGAAAACACGAACGTTTTTACAGTCATTTTTAGATAGTCATTGTATGACGATATAGTGATTATTGTAAGATAATTGGAAAAAACGATCGTTATTCCCGAACGTTGTAAGTGTTATAAGGTCGTATTGTTCGTTGTAAAGAATAGTGCGTTTTATAACGTTTTCTACAAAGTCAGTTGAAAGGGCTTATCCTAATTAGGTATGCCTTTTCTTTTTGGATTAAAAGGTAATTGGATAGCTGATTCTGATCAACAGACTTATTTCTTATCAATCCTTTTCAGTCGAAAAAAGTGAAACCATTAAACAACATTAAAAAGTTTCGAAACCATCTTTACACGGTTTCGAAACTGTTATATACTATTCACTGTAAAGGAGAGATGAACAAGTGTCTGAAAAGAAGAGTAAGTTCGAGACATTCTATACAAATAAGATGGACTATTACGGTGTAGACAATATTAAAGATGCTGAAAAAGCATATAAGATGGAGCGTATGATTGCGAAAAACATTGTAGAATTTGGAATTGATAAAGTAGAAGAATGGATTGAACTATCTAAAATCACTGGAGTTAAAGATCGGATTAAAGAAAAACTAAAAAAAGAGAAGTAAACTAAAGGGCAAATGGCCCATCTCTTTTTTATCAAAATGGTTTCGAAACCGAGACTAGGAGGTATTCAAGATGAATAATGACAAAAAACAATTACTAGAGAGCAAGTTTTTTTGGTTGGTAAACGGATTGAATGAAATGCTGGAAGAGGCTAATCCAAATGAGGATGAAACCGCGACGTTGGATAACGTGAACATTGATCATCTCTTAGAGTGTGTTCAATTGATGCACGTTGTAACAAAGCAATTACAAAATAAATAAAGCCCACTGTTGCAACAGCAGGCTAGAAATGAGCTTACAAATGTCATTCACAACAGCAATGTGGTTCATGTTAGCATTTGCAAGTCCAATATTAAGTATATATTGGTGGTAGAAGGTTTACGCAAGCTAGTAAAGCGATAAAAGTCACTACGCAAAATTGTGCAGTGAGATTAGCCAATCTTTATGAACTTTTTCATAAAGATGCATCCAAAGTTGGATACACCCAAAAAGAAACCGGCTGAAAATTAAGCAGACTTAAAAGAGGATTCCTCAGTAAGAGATGGGCGTAATTTTGAGTAGACCTCTTAATGGCACAAATAAATTATTTAATGTAAGAGGTAATAAAAGAGAAATGAAGGCTCGATTAAAAAGAACACATGATAATATACCACTAAAAGGGTTCCTCTGTGAACCCTTTTTTGCCTAGTATATCCATAGTATAATTAGAGTATAGACAACGAAAAAACGTCTTATACCTATCTAAGTTTGGCGACTGGAAGGTATAAGACGTTCTCAAGGCATATTGTATAAAATTGTTTAGATAAATCTAATCAATGTAGGTTTCTCCTTTTGATACCGTACATTTAATATACTTTTATTATAACAATTATGTATTACCTATACAATACCTCTATTTCGTTGTGCTTAAAATTTGAAAAGAGGTTTTTTAAATGTTAAATATCGAAAAATCGGTACACTACTATAATTACGCTCAACAGTATCTTATGATGCCGAAAGCGGTCGAGGAGTATCTTACTGTCCATGATATTAGTTTAGGGGCTTGTAAGTTGTATATGCACCTTAGAGACCGTTACAGACTGTCATTAGAGAGTGTGAGTGAAGGTAACAATAAATACGAGGATGAGTTAGGCGTGTTCTGTATCTTCACTATAGAAGATTTAGTTAAGATCATGAACAAGAACGAAAAAACTATTAGACGATGGTACAATGAGTTAAAAGAATGTGACCTTATTCATTACAGACAAGTTAAAAAAGAAAGCGGACAAGCTAATCGTTTTTATATTAAAGAAGAACAATTAGTCGATTCTGAGTTAATCGCATTATATACAAGTAAAGAATACAAACCAGTCGTACATTATGATCAAATAGGAGCGGACAAAAATGTCCAGTCCACGAGTGGTCAAAAATGTCCACCTATTAATAATAATTATTTAATTAATAACAAAATATATTCTGAGTTTCTTTCAAACTCGCATGAGTTTTTGACTACAGAAGAAGCTGAAAAGATAGTCAGAAAGTTTAAAGGGGATCTTGACCAAGAACCTGAAGACAATAAGCACTTCTTAAAATTCGCTAATGCGTGTTATGAAAGATTGTGTAATCATGACGTTGATCCACATGAAACGTGGAAAGAACATAATGAAAAACAAGGTGCTGGGTACGTTGGTAATCAGGATATACCTGAGGATACTTACAATCAATTTGTGGATGCTTTAAATGATAATGAGAGGAAAAGTATTACTGATAGTAAGAAATCGCATATAGAGGAAAATAAGAAGCCTTATTTAATAGTCAATAACGTCCCTAAATTAACAGGTAAACAATTTGATAAATTAATAGTTTTAGTGAGAGGGGCGAATAGCGGCGATCCTGTAGCGTGGAAAAAATGTGAATCACCAGAAATGCAAAGTTATGTAGAAAAGACAGGCAACCGTTTTAAGATTAGAAACGCGGTTATTATGGCCATGTAACTGTTAAACTAATATAAATACATTTTTATGATATAAAACGCGTTAGAAATGGAAATAAGAGGTTTAAGAGGGTGTTCTTAATTTTAAGCGTACCCTCTATATATGGGGTACGAAAAAGTTCACATACCTGGTCATCCTCCAAAGTTGGAGAGTGAGTTTTATGTCGCAAATATTAATGTTTCTGGTGAACCTTATCAAATTTTCGTTGATTTAATAGAAACATAGCGGTAAAATTAGCAGTAACTTAATAGAACGTGAACAAATAAAAAAGCCATTCCATATGTTAGTGTTTCTCAGGCACTAACGGAATGACTTAATCCTGTACTCTCAATACAGGACTTCGACTTATAAGACGCTACCAACGTCAGATAAGTTATTTTCCTTGTTTTCGCGAACAAGGATTATTAGATACACCTATTGTACCGTTACTCTCCGAGTATTGCAACTAGTAATTAGTAGCAATGTTATATACATAATAAAACGGATATAAAAGGGCGTTTTCTATAGCTGAAGTCTTGTAAATGTACAGGGCGTTTAGATATAGAGAACGCCTTTTTTGTGTTGTTCCGTTCCAGTGGAAGCTACCACTTTAAAAAGATGGTCTAGTGTAGCCGATGCGAAAAAAATACACTCGGATATCAGTTGTTGTTGCATTCAACTGTCTGACGTAAGCGGGGTAAAGGACACAAGCCTTGCATAAAACAAACCTACGGGATGTAAATCCTAATAACGATGATAACCAAGACGTTAGTGGTAAAAAGTGTTGGGGGTTCAAAATAAGACATGATTGTGCGACTGGAGTTAAACAGTTACTCGTAAGCGGCGATCATGACACTGATTCACGGCTATCCTTGTACAAGCTTTATTACAAGGATATGCGGGTTATATAGCGAATCACCCGAAAGGGAACGGTGTTGGGCGTGAGAAACGCACCGTACGGCGCAATACAACGCCGATAAGCTATATACGGACGGTATAGTAGTTTTGTAAGCTATAACCGTTTGTCGTCAATGCAACCAATCTCAATTCGAGACCTCGGCATCTAAGCCAGTACGAATGAGTGGGCGTTTTAACCTCGTAAAATTTTAACAGGGGTTACTATGCCCAAAACTACATTCAGATTTCCTAACAAACTCGCCAGTATGAAGACCGTAAGACCTTAAAGTCAAGGGATTTAGCTTTAATTGCTTAAATAAATTAGAGAACTGAAACAATCACTATTAATTAAGATATTAGGGTAAAGATTATGGATTATTTTTAATATAGGGGCAATTAGTGACAAACTTAGTATTTGTAAACAATAACAATGAGGTAATAACAGATTCATTAAAGTAGCTGAAATTTTTGGTAAACGTCATGACAATGTTGTGGTTGATATTGAAAAATTAATGGGGTATTCAAGTGAAGAATTTTCACTCCTTAATTTCCAGGATTCAAAATACATTAATGAAAGAAATGGGAGAAAAAAGGAACCCTCAATTTTGAGGATTCCTCATATAACCCTAGAAACAGAAGGAATTACAAAAAGTACAACATGACTAAAGATGGTTTTACATTACTGGTTATGGATGAAAACGCAAAAATACGTTTTCTACTAGTGGGAAGCGATGTGCTCAATTTTGAGCCGATCGAATATAAGGATCAGTGGAATAGAAAACAGGTTAAATATAACTTATTTAAAGATGGTTTTACTTAGTTTGTGATGGGTTACAACACTAGAGAATCTGTACAAATGAAACCTATTCATTAAATCAATTACTGATAGTTAACTCACTTACTAAAAGTAAGATTATCCATGAGTAGCTATTATAAGATTTGTTTTTTGTTGTTATATAGTAATTTAGATGAAATTCGATGTTGTTTGATGTAAAAGTATTAATTAATTTTAATATAAGATTGGAAGCTTGTACAACTTTTGTATATTTACATGTATACTAAAAGAATAGTTAAATATTCTTTATTTTCATATGAGGACAGGTGTCGTTTATGGTTACTGATATTAAAAATTTTACTATTGGTGTTTTGGGTTCTTTGTTTGCTACATTTTTAACTACATATATAATTCATTTTGAACAATTTAAAGGATCATTTAATGTCAAAGAGATTTGGAATATAGTTGCTAACTATACATTCCTAATATATTGGATAATAGCACTGATTATTTTAATAATCACCCGTCGGGTTATCAGAGGTAGGCTTAATAAGTCACAAACGCCGTATCCTATGGTGTTTTCTATTGGAGGTTCTCATGATGCGGAGTTTAATGCTGAAGGGCATGGTTTTAAATGGAAAGCATATGCAGATGTTAAAAGGAGAGATCGATCCACGAATGAGCCTTTAGATATTCAAGTAGATAGAGTAAAGGGCCCATATTGTATGAATGATTTTAGAGAAATGAAAGTATCTAGAACTTATTGGGGCAGATATAAATATAAATGTCCTAAATGTGGATATAAAAGAATTCTCCTAAAAAATGCTTGGACGTTAAAATGTGATATCGGAGATGAAATTGAAGCAGGCTATAGGGATAAAGTTAATACGAGATAATTATATAATGCACAACCTACCGTTAGTTTAATTAGCAGTAGGTTGTTTTATTATGTGAGTAAATTTTAATTAAACACGGTTATTTTTCTGATGTTTGCTCTTGAGTCTTGGAGTTACTCTGTTTTGGGACCAAATCAAATAAATGCGGATTTTTTTTGATGAATTTAATGATTGGATCAAAAAAACTTTGTTCTTGCTCCTCTGTCATACCTAGCTTATTAACCATTGGATAACATCCTCCTTTAAGTTAGATATCATTCCTTCATGTAAAAACTATTACATAGCATTAAAACCGCTTAGAATTAAATCTAGAGCGGTTATTTAATGTGCATTTACTATATTCTTTAATATAAGCATTTCCACCTCTATTATAATTTTCAAAATGTAACCATTAGAAGTGAAAATATCAATACAAAAGTAAAAAGCCATCCGTAAAAAAACGAATGGCTTGCCGTTCTAGGATCGATGGTAGGGCGGCGTATCCTACATCTCTGGTAACTTACCTAATCAATCAAATGGTTGATCAAGAACGGTGATTAGATAAGCGCGTGGGGAACCTTTCCCACCTCAAAGATCCTATATCATTATTATGTTACCTTCTACAGGTAGTATACCATGTTCTTATCTTTTCGTAAACTCTCTGTTAGCTTAAAAGGTCTTTGTAAGCAACTAAACGTCCACTATTCAGTCGTTTTTGGATTTTGGCAGGACCATTTTTCAAATCAAACATCGTCGATAAGAATAAGTAACCACTCGGGTCCAACTTTATAGCAATTAGCATATGGTTATTTAAAATTTTTACCAATTCAACGCTATTAGGCTCTTTAGGGTTTTGTCCGACGTAGTCTGGTTGCTCAATGATATCTTTTATGTGTGATGAATATGCTTCATAAATACCAGGATGTCTTTTCTGTACGTGCTTTACAAAGCCGGGAAACATTTTTACATCGCTCGAAGTGCAAGTTAGGTTATATGTATCGACAATCACTTGTGGAAGTGTTCCTACAACGATTGGTTGGTTTACCGTAGCAGATTGGTTATTCTTCAAATTTCTCCCTCATCTCGTCTCTTTATATCTTTATTTTATCATAAAGGAGCATTTGAACTGTCGCACGGGCCAGTTTTATGAGGGAGATATTTTATTAAATAATTGATCGTATAAGGAACTTTCATACTTGGAAAGTGGGGGGATGAATTATATGCTTGTCCACAATATGTCCAATGTAATTAAAAGTTATGTGCCCACCTTAACCGAATATCACTTCCAGAATTTAAACCGTTTTGTGTCCTGACGTGGTGCAATTCCGTGCTTACATGGTCTCTTCTTTAATAGGTAAAATATTGATTTACCTTAATAAGAAAATAATGGATAATAGTATTCGTCTGAATTTATATAATTAGGGGGAACTATTAATGTTGGGGATGCTATTTACAGCTACGGTATCTAATGATGTCGTAAAGGATTTACAAGACAAGGTTATATCATTACAGGATCATGAAGTAGCATTTTTGAATACGACGATTTCAAACATTTTAACCTCAGTAGGTATTGGAGTGGCAATTATAACAACAGTTTTTACAGCGGCATTTGCTTATGTTACATATTCTAATAAGCGTGCTAAAAAGAATATGGACGAGGCTAGTAGAAAATTAGAAGAAGCGGAAAATAAAGTTTCTGAGCTAGAAGAGAAAAGCGCTCGATTGGAAAGAAAGATTGTTGAAGCGGAGAAACTTTTAGTTGATGCTAATTCTATTTCTAATATAGCTAATGAGAAGTTACAAGAAGTAGAGGAAGAACAAAAGAAATTAAAAGAAGAAACAACACGTTTGAATACTAGTGCTCAATTTGATTTGGCTCTTGATCGTCATAAAGCGGAGATAGAAAGAATAAAAGCAAATCTTTCTAGTTTAACTAAATTCAATTATCCATTCTTCCTTGAACGTAGGTTGGAATTGAGCACAGAATGTTTTAACTTAGAAACAGAATTCCATAGAATAAAAACACTCCTTACAAAGGAAATGTTATTAGGAGGAACTGTAGCGAAATATGCGAAAGAAGTAACAAAGTTCTCTAGTGACGTTGGTGAGTTAGGTGAGGATTATCGTGCATTAGAAGAAGAAATGACCATATCACCTGTTAAAAATGATGAAAAAGAGTAAAAGGAGAGTCTTATGAACTCTCCTTTTACTCTTTTTCGCACCTCTTGGATTGTTTCTATGAGCATTTTATGGGGTACCGCCACACATCCATCAACTTAAGGTATATTTTCAAACAAAATGCGGTCTTTCCATATAGTTTTTTATTATCTTTTGTAGATTTTATAAAAGCGGGCATATCAAATAAACCCTGA
>NZ_JBPWAP010000117.1:0-10649 GCF_051776705.1 Bacillus cereus group sp. BceL291
GTTATGGATGGGAACCGATAAAAGCAGCTACAACACCAGCTAAGTCTAAAAATAAAAACATTAGTTAAAGGGAGTAGATGAAAATGAAAGCTATGGAAAACGGTGTATATGCAACAACTAAATTAGTTAGTGAATCTAAGGGAGGACAAGCTGTAATGAATATTAATCAAATCTGTGAATTAGATCAATATCAGGAAGCAACATTACGTACTTGGAATGCAAATAACGATTTCGGTGGACGAGTTTTAAATGCAGCATTAGGACTTACTGGAGAAGCTGGTGAGGTTGCTGATATCGTAAAAAAAGCCATCTTTCATGGTCATGGATTTGATCCAGCTCATTGTCCAGGGGAAGAGAAAGGGAATACACATAAGTTGGCGTTAGAGTTGGGCGACATCATGTACTATATCTCCATCATGGCCCGCGAAATGGGATATACCCTAGAAGATATTGCTCAAATGAATATATCTAAATTAGCTAAAAGATATCCAGACGGTTTTAGTCGAGAAGCTAGTCAAGCACGTGTTGATGTAAAGTAAAACCAAATTTGAATTTTGTTAAGAAAAGGGGAATGAGATATGGATAAGCAAGAACGTATCAAAATCGTGAATAAAATCATTTGTGAAATTGCAAATAGAGGGCGCAGATTATTCTCTTATGCTGAAAAGAATCGCACATCATATTTTGCAAGCACTGAAGGGCAGCGGATTTATTACGTTGATAGATACACAGAAGCAAAGATTCCACTTTTTAAAGGTTCTCGAAAATTGCAGGAGCGATATTACACACGCTTTTGTGAAGGTGATTCTTTATTAGGGCTAGTTATGGAATTTAAAGATTTCATATTCGGGAAAGAAATCGAAAAAAGTTATTTAAAGTGGACTCATGAGTATTGGGGGTATCCAAAGGAAGACATGGAAGCGATAGTTACATTTGCTAAAGAATTAGGGTATTTAAAATCTTAACAAAATAGTTATTTGGTAGGAGGTAGAAAGAATGGGCTTAAAATGCAACCAATGCAGGGAATACGGTAATCATAACGGCATATGCAAAGAGTGTTTTGAAAAGATTCTTGTTAGAAACGGAGAAAGAGGGTTGAAAGTTAGGTTGGCAGATTTAGAACCAGGCAAGCTATTTAGATTCGGAGAAACTGTTGGTTTTAAATCAGAGTACAGATCAGGCGGAGCAATTGAAGCGTTTATTGTAGGAAGTGGCGAAATGTTTTGGGGTGGAACAAGTACAGCGGATAAACAGCGTGAATTAATGGTTGAGCCTATTGATTTGAAAGAACTAGTGTAAAACTAAACAAAATTCTTATTTTAAAACGAGAGGGGAAAAATAATAATGAGATACTTTGAGTTTAATAATCATGAATACTGGGCATTAGTAGCGGCGGAATCAGAAGAAAAGGCACATCAAGTTTATACGGAAGAAGTTGCAGGTAATTGTGACGAATGTCGTTATACATCAAAAGAAGAAGGTCCTGTAACTGAAGTATCAAAAGAAATTGCATTTGGTAAATATATTGGAGCAGTCGCGCATATTGAAGAAAATCAAGGTAGAGGGTTAATAAGTCTAGTAAACGATTTTCTGAATCACAAAAACACAACGGTTTTAATTACATCGGAATTAACATAAAAAAGTTAAACAAAAACGCTATTTTATTAGAAAAGGTGAATTGATGTTGCAACTGTTAAACCTATTTTTGAAGTTTCCTTTTAGGATGAAATGTAGAAAGAAAGGACATGTTCTTAGCTATCGAAAAGGGTATTGGGGATGTGTTAGATGCGGAATTAGAAGTAAGGATAACTATAAGAGTTTAAAAGAAAAAGGGATGCTATATAGCCCTAAATGAGAGGAGCGCAAAAGAACATGGCCAGAAGTCCTTTGATTTGGTTTGGAGGAAAAGGAAAGTATGCAGAACACATAATTAATAAGATGCCAGCTCATAAGGTGTACGTGGAGCCATTTGGTGGTGCTGCCCATGTAATTTCACAAAAGCCACCAATTGGCCATGAAGTTTATAACGATATTGATGGTAATGTAGTTAACTTTTTGCTTGTGGCAAGGAGTAATCCAAAAGAGTTACAAAAAGCTTGTGAATCATTACCGTATAGCAGGCAACTGTATGAAAGTTGGAAGAAAGAGCATTTACCCCGAGACCCATTCGAAAAAGCAGTTCGTTGGTTTTATCTCAATAGGTCAGGTATATCAAAAGGGAATGCTGACGAAGTACCTCAGACGGGTTGGAGAAACAGTACGAAAAGTAATCAAAATCCAGCAAGAGGATATTTAGGTGCTTGCTCAATCATTGAATCGTTTGCTAAGAGAATGCAGGGCACCATGATAGAGCACTTAGATTTTAGAAGCATTATTGAGAAGTACGATAGCAAAGAAACATTATTTTATGTTGATCCTCCATATATCGGTCGTGAAAAATTCTACGCTGGAGGATTCACAAAGCAGGATCATATAGATTTAGCCAGCTTATTAAACAAAGTAAACGGGAAAGTCATTTTATCTTATTACGATGATCAGCTATTACATGAACTCTATCCAAATTGGGAAAGAGAAACATTCAAAGCTCATAAGCAAGTTGTTGGGGGATCCGGAGTTGCATGTGAATCAGAAGAAATATTGTTTATGAATTTTAGAACCGAGCAAATGAGCTTGTTTAATTAGAACGCAAATTTCATTTTGTAGGAAATGAGGGTGAAATATGGGGAAAGTTGAATTTAATCAAGATAGTTTCGGACAACAGTTAATTATTACGGGTTTAGCAAGATTAGTTGAGGAGGAAGGTTTAACGCCGCATGAAGCGTTTGATGTATTAAGGCTCATTCAAAATAATACATTTCATGCGTTAGCTGATATACACAAGGAATATAAAAGAACAGCTAGCAAAAGCTAACTGCTCATATAAGGAAATCGGAGAAAGATAACCATGTGTCTACAGTATTGACGGAATGTTGAGTTTTATTCAGGAGGTAGAGGGGGATGAATTTGAACTTACAAGATGCAAAATTTTTTATAAAAACACCTGATGGAGAAAGCGTGGAAATAAAGGGCGGTGTAGATTGGGCTGATGTTCCTTCTGGTGAAACGATTGAATCTGGTTTTGATTTTAGTAGAGAAATAAGTGTGCCGTGCACTTTTGAAGAACCACAAAATATAAAAGAGTTAAAAGAAGTAGGTTTTACAGAAAGACAAGCCTGGAATATTCATTTTCGTAAAGGCGAAAGTTGGAAAGAAAACTCAACAAAATAATCTTTTTAAAATAAAAAAGAAAAAAGCAACTTGTATTGGGGACAAGTCACTTTTTTCGAATGGCAATGTTACATTCATTATAACAAGACAGATGTAGCATCTAAACAAATAAAAATCACAAATTTTAGACAAAATTCGAGATTACAAATGAATATAGTCCGGCTAGAAAACTAGAGGACACCAATTCACTAAATCAGCAATTAAAGCTGTTTAAGGGATAGGTGTCCTTTTTATTTTAAACAAGGGAGATGGGGAAATGAAGGTGCTAAAGGATCAGCTACGCGAGTGGAAAAAACAATCAAAAAAAGTAAAGAAGAAAAATAAGAAAAAACAAAAAGAGAAATTAAGCACACGCGACATTGAGGATTTAATGGGAATTCATGGTCCGCGTTATGAACGAAGACGTGGGGCAGTAAGACAAAAATAATAACAATGGAGGAATTTAATATGAATAAACAACTATCATTCAAGATGCCAATTGTGGATGGAAAAAGAACAAAACAAGAAATCGAAAAAGTATTTAATGAGTATCGTAGATATTTAGCAACTATGCCATGTGATATGCTGCCAAAAGTGACAGCGTCGTATTCTATTGTTCCTCCATCGAATACAAATGAGTTTAATAGTTCGACTGAAAATATTGCAATAGAAAGAATAGAGTATGAACAAGAACGAAATAAATTTATGAGTTGGTTGTATGACGGTGTGAATCGTCTGAGAGATGATGAACGTGAAGTGATTGTGAAATTTTATATGGAACATGATTCTGGATATGATCAAGATATCTGGATGGATTTAGGTATAGGTAAAACAAAATATTATAAGTTAAAAGGACGAGCGATATTGCGTTTAGCTTTCAATCTAAAGAAAGAGGTGTTTCAAAAAACGCGTAAACAAAAAGAGGGGCAAAGTATATGAATATTGTACAGCCGATTCGAGATAAAGAAATAATACAAGAAATAAAAGAGTTTTATAAGGAACAGAATGAGAGGAACTACATTCTGTTTCTTCTTGGTATTAATACAGGATTCAGAATATCGGATATTTTACGTTTACGTGTTCGTGATGTAGAAGGCTGGAATATTGTGATACGCGAAAAGAAAACAAGGAAGATCAAAGATGTGAAGATGCCTTCAGAGCTGAAGAGAGCTATCAGAAATTATACTGAAGGAAAGCCAAAGAATGAATACCTGATTAAGAGTAGAAACGGAAAAAATAAACCGATTACTCGTGCAATGGCATATGTAATATTGAATCAAGCTGCAGAAGAGTTTGGGTTGGAACGTATCGGTACTCATTCACTTAGAAAGACATATGGTTATCACCATTACAAACAATTTAAAGATGTAGTTGCCTTGCAAAAGATGTTAAATCATACAGATCAGAAAGAAACATTGAGATACATTGGAATGGAGCAAGATACATTAAATGATTACCAAAGGAAGTTTAGAATCTAGCTCCTTTATTTTTTTATCACTTATTGAATTAGCTTTAAACTGAAAGTGTCAAATTCATTTTTATAAAATGCGAAAGAGATTGGTATATCTAAGGTTAAACGGAATAGGTGAATTTAACACAATCCAGATTATAGCTAATTCATTTTCAAGGATTAAAGAACATATTTATTCAAAACTATGCGAAAAGAGGCTGAAAAACGATGTGAAAAAATACATAAATCAAAAACGCGAACTATTCGTGAACTATCTGCGGACTATTTGCGAACGATTTACGGACACGTTTTGGTTTTTAGCATGATATATTTGTATTGTGAGAAGTGGCGGAAAACACAACTCATAATGTTCCTTTATAATCTATATGTTGTCTAAACGGTTTCATAATGATGGCACATAAAATCCGAAACCAGCAGATGGTAATGATTGAATGGTACCGTTATTAGGAAGAGCTTTTGCTCTTCTTCCAGTTACTTAATAATGCAGGTGCAGATGAATGTAGCAACATTAAGTAACTGGGAAAAGGATAAAACTTCACGTACCGCAATAGAAAGGCAAATTAATAATCGAGAGAAAAGCATCCATTCGGGTGCTTTTTATTTTTGAGGAGGATGAAATATGGATGAACAGAAATTAACAATGAAAAAGAAAGATAGTATTTATCTTAGGCCGAGATATCCTCATAAGATTGATGCAAGTAAAATCGAATCGTTAGAAGACGTAATTAAGATTTTGGGATTGATGGATATTCGTTTAGATGATAAAGCAGTTCAAGGACTGGAACATTTAATTACGGAGGAGGATAAGTGATGAAATTTAAAACGATGATTGAATGTATGGATGCAAATTGCAGAACGGTTATTCTTGCAAAGCATACCGATGGATTACATTGTGTTAGATGTGGAGGTCCAACAAGACCAATGAAATTTGCGCCACTAGAAAAGCAGGAAGAGAAATTAGGAACGATAGAACAAACAATTATCAATAATAAAAAGAAAGAGATTTATAAAGAACTTGAACAGCTTTCTCATTTAATAAGAGACAAGATACATGACATCAAGTTGATGGCAGGAATGTTCCTTTGTGATGGTAAGAGTATGGTAGAAGATTTTCTGATTGATGTTATAACAACAAATGAACTGCCTTCGGATATTATTTTGTCGAAGGAAACGGAACAGTATCTATTAACAAAAGGCATTGAAGAGTTATTGAAAAAGTCTTGTGAAGTCGATGCGGAAAAGTTGGCTAAACAAGTTCATGAAACGATGCTTGAGAGAGGGAAAGTAAATGCAAATGGATTTTAATAAACTAGAAAATGCAATGACTATTGGTATAATCCTTCGTGCTCTTCGGAGTAGAAAGAAAATAAAACAGTATGTCGGATTAGAGCGTTTGCCAGATGTAATCAAAGTATTAGACGAGTTACAAGCGAATACAACACTTGAAGAGAAAGAGGAAGCTATAACAAGTGTAATCAATAAGTTGTTGGAAGATCTGTTAGAGAAAGATAAGAGGTGAGTAAGTGAAGAGTTTATTAGGAATGTGGATTGCTCAAGTTAGATGGGCTAAGAGATATTATAAAAATGGATTGCTCTCATACTTTCTACATAAATTCGGCATCATTAAAAGTCCGACACTTTTTTTAATTGTATATACATTCAAAGAAGATATATTTTTTTGGAGGAAGTTAAAGAAGAGGTGAAGAGATGAAAGGTATAATTGTTTGTAGTGTAACATTAAGAGAAGTATTTGAGGTAATCCGTGAGGCTTTTATTATTATGAGTGAACAGGCCAAAGAGTTTAATGATCTAATCAAAGAAGCTTTTAGGTATGAAGAAGAACTGGAATATAAAGAACGTAATAGTTTTCCTCATACTATTGCGGTAAAGGTTCTGAAGTCTCAAGTGTTAGATCGTAAGCCTAGATGCATAAGAGCAAGGACGGTGTGTTAACAATGGACTATATTAAGCTCATAAGAGAAGGTAAGCTTATGAAGTTCTATAAGTCTAAAGAGTGGAGAACACTAAGGATCAAGGCTCTACAGCGTGATAATCACGAATGTCAAATGTGTAAGTCGAAAGGTAAATATAAGCCTGCTGAGAATGTGCATCATCTTAAAGAGGTGAAGACACATCCACACTTAGCAATGGATTTAGATAACCTACAATGCTTATGCATTCGATGTCACAATGAAGTACATGATCGATTGGATAAAGTCGATAAGAAGATACCTAAGTTCGTTAATGAGGAACGGTGGTAGCTATGATTATTGTGGATGGTAGTTGGACATTCGATACTGACTTAATGATTCAATACGCTGAGAAGGACGAGCGTACGTCATATGAACGCGACATGCTTAATCAGTTTCGAAAGTATTCTTATTGGCGTTACTGTCAGATAAGAGACTGTGTGAACCCAAGGAAGTGCAAGAGACTTAAACTTACTGATGTTAGAGAAAGATTGCAAGAAGAAGAGAATTTAATATTTACTACAGATGTTTTAAAGATTTCTAGTGAAGAAGTCTTTTTTATTTTGGATTTTATTGAAGGATACTTCGAATTAGTTTCTTAAACACCCCCCGGTCAAAAAGTTCGGCTTTTAGTAGGAGGACCATTCAACGGGGGGAGGAGAGCGGTTAAAACATTTTTGCGAATTAAAAAGTAAGAGGGGGGGTACTTGTGCGGAAACTATCAAAAAAAGCACAGATAAAGCAAGATTTATTACAACAATTGGAAAACAGTGGTTTGTATGGTATGCACTACATTGATCTAGTTGATGATTACATGACGATGTTTGATGTGAAAAATAAGTTAGCAAGAGAAATGAAAAAGAATGGACCAATGATTGAATGGCAAAATAGTGAGAGTCAAAAGGGAGTCAAAGCGAATCCAGCTACAAAAGAATTTCGTGAGACAAACAAGCGCATGACAGAATTATTAAAAGTGCTTGGTTTGAAAGAACCAGTATATGAAGGTAATGATGATGATGATGACGACATCTAGAAATTCAACTACATATAAGTATCATCCTTACATCGACGAGTATATGCGTATGGTTGAAAATGAGGAAATACAAAGTTGTAAAGAACAAAAACAACTCATGGAGTTTCTTCGTTGGAAGTTAGATCAACCTGGCGTAGTGATTGATGCAGATGCTATTGAAAAATCAGTGGAAAAGCCCGCCCCTTATTTTTCTTTTTCATTATTTGCTTGGCAAAGGTTCTGTAATGCATTTTTTTATGGTGTGCGTTATGATGACGGCCGTCTTATGTTTGACAGATATCTATTATTACTTGGTCGTGGGGCAGGTAAAAATGGATATATCAGTTATGACTGTTTTTATATGCTAAGTGGTCATCATGGGATTAAGAATTATGATATAGACATTGTGGCAACTTCAGAAGATCAGGCTAAAACCTCATTCGAAGATGTTTTAAACATTTTAGAAACGCCCAAATTTACAAAGAAATTAAAAAAGGTTTTTTATAAATCCAAAAAACTCATTAAACATTATAAAACTAAATCTAAATTTGAATTTAATACGTCAAATGCTCGTACAAAAGATGGTAAGCGAAGTGGAACTGTTATATTTGATGAATTACATGAGTATGAAGATTATTCAAATATAAAAGTTTTTACATCGGGTTTAGGAAAAAAGAAAGATCCAAGGATTTTCTATATTACAACAGATGGAAATGTTCGTGGTGGAGTATTGGATGATATGAAAGACGAAGCTCAGATGGTGTTGAATAAAGAATTACCACATTCCACACTGTTTCCTTTCCTATGTAAGCTTGATGATGAAAAAGAAGTCCATGACGAGTCTAAATGGGAAAAAGCAAATCCTTCATATAGATACAATGAAAATTTACAACATGAAATGCGAAAAGAATACCATGATATGAAACGTAACAGTGCATTACGTATTGAGTTCATGACGAAAAGAATGAATTTACCCGTCGAAGATACGAGGAAAGAAGTTGCTACCTATGAAGAAAGATTAGCTACAGAGCAGCCGTTCCCTGAAAATATTCAAGGGATAGAATGCATTGGAGCGGTTGACTTCGCGCAAATTCGTGATTTCTGTTCGGTTGGAATTTTATTTAAAAAAGATGGGAAACGATATTGGAAGCAGCATACCTTCATGCATCATACAGCGCCTAAGTTGCAAGATATTAATCCAGATATCATTCGAATTGCAATTGAAAAGGGATTGCTTACTGTTGTTTATGACAAATCAATTAGTGCGGAACATGTAAGAGATTGGTTCGTAATGATGAATAAAGAATACCGAATAAAAAAAGTCAGCATGGATTTATATCGTTCAGCTATTTTAAAAGAATCGCTTGAAGAGGCTGGTTTTGAAATTGAAATTGTTCGTCGTGGTCCAGCGACGCATAGTAAGCTTGCTCCACTTGTAGAAGAGATTTTTATTAAACATACAATTGTTTTTGGTGATGATCCGTTAATGCGTTGGTATGTGGGAAATGTCTATAAAGAAGAAAAAATGAATGGCAATATTGAATATAAAAAGGTTGATAAAGAGAAGCGAAAAACAGATGGTTTTTTCGCTTTTTTACATGCGCTTAATTGTGATAGTGAGTTAAAAGAGTCGAATACTTTAACGAAAGAAAATGTTAGAAAGATATTTAAATCATTTAGTGTATAAAAGGTGGTGAGAATGTGGGATTAAGAGATTGGGTAAGAGGTTTTTTTGGAAGCAAGAAGACGCTGACTTTAGATTCATGTTTTTATGAATTAGGAGTTGATTACTTCTATAAAAAGTTGGCTGTAGAAAGTTGTATTGATTTAATTGCAAATGCTTTAACAAGGTGTGAATTTCAAACCTTTGAAAAAGGGAAAGAAAAACGTGGTGGGAATCATTTTTTATTAAATGTACAACCAAATCAGAATCAAAATGCAACGGAGTTTATGCATAGTTTAGTCAATCATTTAATTATGGAAAATGAATGCGTTGTTATTATGCAGGATGAGCAATTGTATATTGCGGATTCCTTTAATGTTACCAAGTTTGCATTAAAAGAAAATATATATAACGACATAACAATTGAAGACTTCACTTTTAAAAAATCATTTAATGAATCAGAGGTTTTCCACTTTAAATTAAACGACCGAAATATTATGCAGGTAATTGACGGGATGTATAGCAGTTTCGGGAAATTGCTTGCATCTTCCATTGATTATTATAAAAGAAAAAATAATAAACGCTTACTTATTAAAGGTGATTTTTTAAGAGCGCAAGATCCAGAAACCCAAGCGGCGATTGATGAAATGTTTGAAGGGCAGTTGAAAAATTGGTTTAACGCAGATAAAGCTGGCTCAGCTTTTCAATTACAAGATGGTTATGTAATCGAAGATATGAGCGATAGCAAAAATGGCGTATCAAATAATAGTACAAGTCGTGATGTTAGCGATTTAATTAATGACATATTTAATTATGTAGCCATTGCCTTCCATGTTCCAATCGGGATTTTGAAAGGTGATGTCGCGGATATTGAAAAACAAATGGATTCATTTTTAGCTTTTTGTATTAATCCGATTGCTGAATTGATTCAAGATGAATTTAACCGGAAGATGTATAGCAAAGAAGAGTATATAGAACGCACATATTTAAAGATTGATACAACGAAAATTAAGGTTGTTGATATTACGAAACTAGCAACAGCATTAGATAAGCTCTTTGCAATTGGTGGTTTATCTATCAATGATATCTTAATTATTCTTGGTAGAGAGCCAATTGAAGAGGAATGGGCAAATAAACGCTTTGTTACAAAGAATTATCAAGAAGCCGATTCTTTGGAAGACCAACTATGAAAAGTCAAGGGGACATTTTCAAAAAATATTGCTAGAGGATTTTGAAAATAAATCCACTGGATTCGATAGGAAGTGGCTAAACGTCTTCATAAAGTAT
>NZ_JBPWAP010000118.1:0-10649 GCF_051776705.1 Bacillus cereus group sp. BceL291
TTTTCGTGTTTAAGCTACACTTATAGCGGAACGTGCCGCACTGCCCGTGCTCATTTCCCCCTGCAAGATGATTCCCTTTTGTACTTGTAAAGCTTTTGCTACACCTGTTGCAACATGTGCTTGTACAGGGAATAATGGTCTTTGATATGTATCAAAATGAGATAATGCCTGATCTTTCATCGGTTGATGTAAGGGCTCATCCAACTTTGTAACCTTATCAAGCATGACAGGCGAATATGCCAATAGGTATTCATTTAAATCATTAATTTCATTGGTTTTTTCACCTGTACCTTCTTGCGGGAATTGACATTTCTTAGAGCGAATCATTTCTGATAAAAACTCCTTACAATCCTTTTCCTTTAGTAAGACTTGCGCAATCGTTAAAGAAGAAAATTCATTCTTATCAAAATACACCTCTAACGGTTGTAATAGATTTCTTGTTAGCATCTCCTCATAAATTGGCTTCGCCCATTCTTCTAAGATTGGTAAACCATACGGAGGAGCCATTAAGAAATCCCTTACTTGTATCTCTGGCGCTTCGTCAATTGCAACAATATACTTTTCTTCTAATTCTCTAGAAAATGCAATAATTGCCTTCTTCTTATTTACTGTTTGTGTATTTATAAACTCAAATTGCCCAGTCGAGATTACATTCATTTTTTTTCCTAACACATAATGTAATTCTTCTTTTTGTCCCTCTCCAAAATACAAACGACGAGTACCCATTGATATGGCTGCTCTGAATGACTTTAATGTACTGTCATTCGCACCTAACACTGCAAATTGCATTTGGTTGTTATGATTAACTGCCATAGCAAAGCAGAAAGCTGAATGTGAAGCGGTGCCTGTCTCCAATTGCAAAATCGCTGGTGTTTGTTCCTGGTCAAATGTATCTTGTTTAACTATTTCTTGTAACATAGGTTTCCCTCCTAAAATAAAAAACGCATCTTATTCGATACGTTTCATGTCCTACTCATTCAATTTATTGTTTAAAAATCTATAAACCGTTTCCACTCTGGTAATGATTGTTCAGCCGCATGTAGCATATCACCTGCACCTTGAAACACAGAGAATTGTTCTAGTACTACCAAATGTGTACCTGCACTAAATTGAGATGCACATAAGCACATGACTGTAAGCACAATAGCAATACGAACTATACGATTGCTAAACTCCCATACAATGTAAAGTGCTCCTAACCCTAACAGTACAGACATCTCTCTCTTCCTTTCCTAGACAAGTTCTTTGACTTCACCTTTTGGCGTTGCGATGATAAATTTCGCGCGACGTTTTTGTAATACAACTTCTTTCGTTGTTTTTTCCAAATGCTCAAATGAATTTTCATAATACACATTTTCAGATCCACGAACTGCATGGAGTGTATCACCTTCACCAAGCAAACCATCTGCCACACCTGTTATCAGCAAAAGTCCTAGTTGTCCGGAAGCAATTGGCATTTTCGCTCTTTCAGCAGCTTTTTTCTCACCTTGAAGTGAGTAACCATTCCCTCTATTTAAACGCTTTTTGAACGACGAGATACCTTCCGATTTCCCAACTCCTTCATAAGCACTTTTATAATCCACTCTTGATGTAAAAATAAGTTTATTTTGATGACGCAATTCTGGTATAACCCAGTCCTTACGATTTACCATTTCCGCCAATGTATTTACATGTTTTTTGACGAAAGAAAGGTCAGACATGTTTTCACAAAAATTCGCGAATCGATCGTTGAAGTATGGATTATTTTTCGTGGTAGCACGCTTACGTCCAATGAAGACACACTGTTTAAATGCATCGAACTCTTTATTTTCATCACCAAAACGCATTAAGCCTATTTCCTCATAATTCTTAGCTAAGAAATAACTGATATCGTCCCTAGCAAATCTGTCATATGGAATGACATATACCATAATCCCACCTTCTGCTAAATAATGATGAGCACGTTTTAGGAAGTTGAACTCCATTTCCTCTGATTTTTTATTATCTGTACGAAGCTCCGTATTATAAGGTGGATTTAAAAAGATAAGTGGAAAATAGTCATGACTAATCATCACGCTTTCAAAGCTGGAGCGTACTACAACATCTAATTGCTCTTTTGCTTTGCCATATCGATTTGCATCCAGCTCTACGCCATACGTATGAAACTGGACTCCCACCTGCTTCATTTCATCTGCAAAACTTCGTAAAATTGTCCCTTCTCCACAGCATGGATCAAAGCAAGCATAAGCTCGCTCTGATTCCATTTGTAATAGTTGTACTAAGTGTTTCCCTTCTGTTAGTGGTGTTGGATAAAATCCCGCCGCAAAATCATTTTCTAAACGCATAATCGTTCCCTCCAAGTTCTTTTTTACAATAAAAAAAGGAAGATCCAAGTAAATACATCACTTAGTTCTTCCTTTTACCCTCTATACACTACCTCGACTTTATTAAAACGGTAGTAAATCATCTGCAATCTCCGATAGCTCATCCAAACCAGCGAATATATCATCCGACTCTTGGGATTGCTCGTTTGTTTCCTGCTCTTTTGGATCGTCTAATATTGTCCAAATGTTATCCTTTTTCATTTTCATATCCCTCTATCCTTCTTATTTTTCAGGTTCATAAACAACTTCCTCGTAATCAAAAAAGTAATCTTTCAACTTACGTAGGATCTTACGAAACTTCGGTTCGGCTACGATCTTAGTTCCACTATAAAAACTTCGTTGCCCAACAAAGCGCCATAAGATGACATAGCCTACCTTCATTTCCTGTATCCCTTCAATATATAATGCGATTTCTTGAATGGCTTCTTTTTCATTAAAAACATGTGGCTTGAAATATTGAACTTTACCATCAGGTAATATGATTTCTGCCTCTAAACAACCTCGCAATTGATTAATTCTCGATCTGGATTCAGATGACATTTCTGATGATGCATATGACTTCTGCTTATTTTCCATTCGTATTTTATTTTCCTCTACTGTTGGTACTAATTTTAAGTGTCTACAATCTTTATTCATTTTCATATCTCCTCTAATTTGTTATTTGTTATTTTATTAATCATAAATAACCCCGCCTGCGAACTTGAAAACAACACAAAAAGGGCTTCTTCAAGTCGATTAAAAATGTGCATAGCCAAAAAAACTATATATACACTAATCGGCTCAAAGAAGCCCTTTCACAATTGAAACAAGACGCAACTTGCTTCTACAACTCAACCACAACACAAAAAAGGTGTGGGAACAAACGGAATCAAATAAACTAACAATATACCTATATATTATATAATAATGTTATATATTACAAGAAGTTTTAATTAAAGTTAACGCTTTACCTAAAAGAATCCTGCTTCCTTAAGCTTTTGAAGGGTGATAGTCAAAAAGTATCTGGGTAATGCGTTAAGGTATAATTAAATACTATAAGTGTTTTACCACTTTCAATCCACACACCTATGAGAGGTATGAAGCCCATACAATTCCTTTAGACTTGTAGCGCTAGCGATTTCAATCCTCGCACCTATATAAGGTGCGACCTAAATTGAAATGCACATAAGCAAATGACTGTTAATTTCAATCCACGCATCTTTATGAGGTGCGACCGCTTAACTAAATCAACATACTTCTTTTTTATAATTTCAATCCACTCACCTATACAAGGTGCGACGTACAATCACTCACGAGCATTAATTCACTCAACTATTTCAATCCACGCACCTATATAAGGTGCGACACCGATTTGTGTTCGAAATCAACCACAAATACGTTAGTTTTATCCAAAAATATATAAATGTTTTTATTTAATAAAGGAATTTGTATAAAAAATCATAAATCCCCATCATAAAGCATGAGAATTCTAGGTGCGAATGTAATAGGAATTTTATGTTTGCTATATATTCGCACCTAATAAATTAAAGAGATTTCTAAATCAACTCATTCTTTTATACCAATATGTTCGACCTTATTTTCATAGCTATTACCGAACTAATTAACAAAAATGTATAGTTTCATTATACCCTTAATATATGGAGTCGTAATTTACAATAAAATTCACTACATATTGTCTCTCTATCCACCTATCAAGTTTATTCTTTATCTCATCGTTTGATCTTTTTTTATGATATAACATTCTTAAAAATATTGAATACTAAAAATTCTTTTATTTTGCTAACTCACAAATACTTTAATTATTCTTCTCTTTATTTGTGTTCACCTTTTAATATATAACTAGATATTATTAAGGATATCTTGATTAAGGATATTTATTGGCTTTTCTTCCATCTTGATGGCTAACGGTTCCTTTTACTTATTTTCTTAGTTATTAACTCTTCTTGTAATTTAACAAGTCCCCTTGCAGGAGAAATAATTACTTTTAATTTCACTAATAATTTTAACGCTGACAGAAATATTTTCCTACTTAAATAAACTTAATTTATCAAATATAAATTCACTCTTAGAATTTACTTTGATAATGAGTAAAATATGCCAATAGAGTATCTAGCTTTAGTTCCTAGCACTCTATTAACTAATTAATAAGGAGATGTTAACTATTTTGAAACATATCAAACAGGCTAAAAATGAAATCTTACTTATGGCGATTCTATTTTCTCTATTTTTTATAATGCTTTTATATAATGAGGGGGCTGCTGTACTTAGCGTATCTGCGTGCTTATTTAATATTATTGCAAAGGATCTTTTCTCTCAGAGAGCATAAAAACTATTTATAAATTATTATTTAGAAACAGACATAGTAAAAAGAAGAAAAAACATTCTACAAAATGTTTTTTCTTCTTTAATAATCTGGTTAGCCACTACATTTTTTCTAATATTTCTTGTCTCTCATACCACTTAGACATTTTTTCAACTGCATTTGCAGATAGCCGCTTGGTTTCTCTGTTACAAAATCTAGATAATGTAGGTGCTGATATTCTTATTTCTTTTGCTAATTCTCGTATAGACTTATTTTCAAATTTGCGTTGTTTAAGGATTTTCTCTCGAACAGCCTCTTCATCAAATCTATTAAGCTCTTCATTATTTTTTTTCGGAGGCATGTTAACGGCATCCGTAGCCTTTTCAAAATATTCTATAGATTCTTCAGTATTATTTTCTAACTCTAGTGTTTTTTTCTTAGGTAAATTATACATTGACTTAATTAATTCTTCCGGTGGAAGTATAGTAATATTTAAATTCACCCAATAATCTTTAAACCAATTCTTCTTATTAAAACGTTCTTCATCTAATGTTACTGTATACTCCCACTTAAAAATTACGTTCTCTTTTTCTAAGTCAGTAAGAACATTCTCTAGATGTTCTCTAATCCGACTCGGCTTCCAAGTAAGCGGGATTGCCATAACAGCTAATAAGCCTTTATCTCCTCCAATGGAGTATGGTCGCTTCAAAGTTGAATATATTTGTCGAATTCTCCATTGCCATGTTAGGTAACGAATTAAACGTTTATGATACTTATGTCGATAACTATTATACTCAAGTGCCTTTTTAGATAATAATGCTGTGGTATTATTTGAACCATATAAATAACTTGTTAAAAAACTCCCTGGTTTGATACGACAAGATTCAATGCCCATATATTCATTTGTTGTATTGTGCCTCCATAATACAACTGAATCCAAGACAAATAACCGCTTGACAACTTCTCTCTTTACTTTATATTTTTCATCATGTTCATTTTCTTCATTTAAGACTACTACTTCATTATCATCATTTAAATAAATGAAGATACTTGCTAGTGCTGCAATACGCTTAGCAACCTTAATTTTATCTTCAGGTCTGTAGTACTCTCCTTTACTTACTTTCTTTTTTGGTACATTGCACATATCCAATACTTGCTCATATGAAAATTCTATGAATTCATCTGGGGATTTTGCTTGTGCTAGCCACTGGATGGTAATGGAGTCCAATACATCAGCTGTCAGATCATCCATATTGCTCATTACATCATTCACCAAAGTATTCCAACGAGATGCTTCATCATCTTTAATAAGCTTTAAATCTTCATCTCTGTGAGAAGAGAGCTGAGCTATTGCATTACTTTCCTTTGTTTCAATAGGGTAAGATTTTACCCCCATACCTGCGTCTTCTTCAAAGTGATTTTTAGAGATTCCATCACGTAATTTAAAATAAACTGCGGAATTATTAACTTCAAAATATTCTTTATCAACTGGTTCATCCGTTTCATCCTCATTTACGTCTCCCTGGATGATTGTTTCATCATTAAACTTATTAGCATTCTTAAACTCGTCTTCTAATACCTTTTCAATAGTTGCATGAATTTCATCTTTATACTCTTTTAACTTAATACCAATTTGTAACGAAGTAATTCCTTCTTCATTCTTTTTACTCAACCATGATACTAATGCCGAAAAAGATGGTGAAACATGTTGAGAAGTTACAACCTTAGTATTATCTTTTTCTACATCTGAACTAAAAGCAGTCCATTTTTTCCAAACTACTTTATTGTTTCCGTATAAAGGCTCAGATATTAATAATGCATCCGTAAACAGTTGTGTTAATCTCTCCACATTATCACTCCTTCCGTAATTTCCTTTCAAACAAACATTTAATCTATTACATATATGTAAACACTTATTGTTTTCTAGTTTTGGTAATATTCAAGCAATAATGAAACAAATTTTCTTTATTTACAACATAAAATAACATTAATTATACATTAGTTCTCAATAGGTCTTCAATCAATCTAATAAATTAAGATATGAAACACTTTTTACCATATAGTGAACCTTCCCTATAAATTATGAAACATTTTTATCTAGTCGTTCCCATATTCTCATAAAAAGTTCATATGAATAGAATTTATATCGCATATACACCAGATCCTTTCAAATTTATTTGAAATAAATTTGCCATATCCTTAACCTAAATCCGAAAACATGAGACATCAATCAATTTTTCTTAATTTAAATACGTAACACAAATTTTTTTCAAAAACCTTATAAATCCATAGGTATCCACGTTTTATCTTTATTTTAATACATACAATCATTGAATTTTAACGAACCTCTTTTGCCATATCCTTGACCTTAATATACATATGGAACAGTCAAAAAACCTTATGTACCAAAGGTTCACCTTGGTTTTTTTGTGAATTTCATTATATATCAAACATGAAACGCTTTTGCCATATCCTTGACCTTCCAAAACTCAAAACATGAAACACCTTTTACCATATCCTTGACCTTAAAGCTATTACATTTTCTCCTATAACCCTTTATATAAAGGGATTTACAGTATCTTTTCCTAATGAACGACCTATGATTAAAACATGAAACACTTTTACCATATCCTTGACCTAAAATTATAAACAATTCCCCACAACCCTCTATATATCAACAATCTTCCCGTGTTTCATTGTTGTGTTTATACAATTAGGACATGAAACGTTTTTTACCATATCCTTAACACAAATTTTTTTTCATAGATTCTCCGATCCCTTATAATCATTGGGTTTATAACGTGTTTCATGTTTTAAAAATTCATCTTAAAGGGGCACCTTTCAACATTTTTCATTTTGCTATAATCAAAATTGGTATATTTTATAGTATTTTGGCATATATTTCTGAATTTGTAGAACGGAGGTGAAAAAGATGGGAAAGTCATTTGTAATACGAAATCAACGTAGTTTAAATGGAGAAACAACCAATGCTGTGCTAGTAACCATAAAATCTTGGCAAAAATTTGTGGAAACATTTGAGGAGAAATACTACAGCTATAAAGATACATATTTAGAAGATATTCTGCAGCACATGACATACGAAGAACGTATTGCTGACGTAGAAGGCTTTGTCGAAAAAGCCAAACCATCTTTTTCACGTCGCACGATGTCTGCACTTGCAGAAAAAGCGGGAAGAAAGCATAAATTATACGGCATTACAAATGCTGATCTCGAAGTGTTCTTATATCTACATAAGAAATGTTTTACTAATGGTGTCATTCCAAATGTAACAATACATATGATGTGGGAAGATTACAAGCAATATAAAGAAGAATTTTCTTATATCCAACACTCTCAATTCTATATCGCATTAAAGAAATTAAACTTACATAATATTATCTCCATTGAAAACGGACTAGATGGTCGTTATACAATTAAACTCACTCATTTTATGAATGAGGAAACAGAAAAAGCAAATCCGTATGTATATATTAGTCCTGTTATATTTACAAAGGATTTCTTTAAGCTATCTGTAGCAGCTAAGAAATTATTCTTAGACATTGCGATGCAACAACATACGGAAACAACATTAAAGCGTTCTTTGGACAAGCAGGACGAAAGAGGAAACAAAACTCACTTCGGTGGGATGTATCGTTTCTTACATAAAAAACATCCGCATCAGATTCGTGCGGTTATCGAAGAATTAACAACTGCATTACCATGTACGGGGAATCCCCTATTCAAAATTTGCAAAATGCAAAAAGGTGTAAAGCATACAAAACGATATACAACATTATATCTGTCTATCCATTCAGACTTCTTATGTTCGAAAGAAGCTGGAGAAGAACAACATAGGGATCCATTTACACCAAAAGTTACCTATGCTCGAAAAGCGAAATTTATCGAAGCAGTCCTACAAGAGATGAATATCGGTGAATTGTCTGCAGACATGAATAAATTCATTCATGTATTAAAGCATACTTGTCATCGTCAAATTCGCAGTGTAATCCGCGGACTACGTGACATGGTTGATCGAAAAGAAGGATATCCAACGAAAATTGTATATACATTGAAGAAACTATTGCATCAAACATCTCAATATCAAATTCTCGATACAGCAGCAAAAGAAGGTATCTACCCTCTTATTGCGCAGCATATACCAAAAGAGAGAAATAATGACCGTGAGCAAGCTGTCTTTAATTTCGGTTTACATTATTCTATGTACTCTCTTCACAACATTAAGAAGATGTTTAAGAATGTGCATGCACTACTGAAGCAGAAGTTTGCGGTACCAGTGACGGAAGAGTCTTATCACCGTAATTATCTAAAATACCAGGAAGAAACGTTATTTAGAAAATATGCATATGATCAGGGAGTGAATCTCCATGCATATATCGCTTTAGAAATTGAAATGCGTGAAAAACTAAAAGTTCGTGGCCATAAAGAACGCACGATTCCAAGTGATGTTCGTGAATGGTTTATCGAGGCAATTGATAAGCTGCCACAAGAAAAACTTCGCGTTATTGAGCTACCAAAGCAGTTTAATTTACTAGAGTTTATGCGTACCTTCGAACGTTTAGTACGTGCCGGTGTAACAATAACAGCTCCAGATCAGGTGCTACACGCAATGGAAACAAAATAATAGTAAATAGCTCTCTATTTTTGAAAAAATCGAAATTAGAGGGCTATTCGTAGTTGTTTCATTCATACTCCTTTTCTACTACTCTATTTATAAATACAAAATCAGAAGGACTTCATGTAAAATGAGGTCTTTTTTTATGCACTTCTATACAAATTCTCTTCTAGCATTATAGAAATCTCCACATAGTGCTAGGGAGTATTCTTTTAAAGTAGTAAAACCTATCTCATAATACCTACAAAAAATCAGAAGAAAAATAATAAAAATAGTGGATATGAGGAAAAATATACTTGAATGTGAATAATATTTTCCTGACATCATTGTAACTACTAGTGTCGTTGTATTTATCTAATAAAAATCATCAATAAAAATGTGAGTTATGTGCAAACACTGATTAATGTTAACAAATAGTAGTCTAATCTGGATAAAATGTGGATAATTGAACGTTAGATATTGCTGTATTTAACAAAATAAAGAAAATAAATCCTATTTTCATAGGTGGATAAATATAAAGTGATTTGTATCAATTTCTTTCCGATTTCATGTAGAAATATATAATTCTCTTTATGCTTTTTTGTAGAATTGATAGTCTAATAATCATTGAATTTCCGTATACTTTTTCTACTATTTATGATTTTTTACGTTCAAACATCAAATTTTCCCTTGTGGAAGTAGATCTTTCCCCTATTTTTGATAACCTATAATAGTTTTATCTTTATTTCTTTTTAATATATAAGATATATATTTATAATAGATTTTTAATACAGCTAGTATGATTGTTAATAAGATGTCCGACCTAATTGAAAATATTTGTAAATTACGTTATAATAATGGAAAATAAACATATCATTACCCACATACTAAAGGACAAACCTACGTATCCCTACCAGGGAGAGGTTTGTCCTTTTTTCATTTTAATAAACAATTCATATTGGGAGGATTAAAGATGACTGTACTAAAAGATTCGACTTACATAGAAATGAATACTTATAACGAGATTGGATTTTTTAAAGAGATTCTTTGGGGTTTAATTTTTGTAGTTCCTTTTTGGATATGCCAGCAACCGTGCGTAGCAAAGGGCGGTAGCAGGTCTTTCACTTATTTTCTGTTATAATATATCCTAAGAAATTAGGTGATTATTATGAACGAAACAATTTGCTTAGAGAAAACATTAGAGGCTTTTTCAGTGTATTTAAATGAACAAGGACGAAAACATTCTACAATTCAACGTTATGTGTATTTGTCAATTAAAAATCCGGCCACATTACCATTGAAAGCCCAGCCACTTTTGTGAATTCTAATCAGTATCAATTTTTAATAAAACTGGCTGGATTTTCAATTATAA
>NZ_JBPWAP010000119.1:0-10339 GCF_051776705.1 Bacillus cereus group sp. BceL291
ACCATCTAAATATCGTTTCACCGCTTGGATTTTTTCTTTTGAAGAAAATTTAGCCATAAAAAATGCACCTCCAATTGTTAGACTGTGTCTAACAATTGGGGTGCACTTCATAAGGGGCTTTTGTCTTAAATAATTTAATGATATGTGTACCCTCCATCTGGAAATAATACATTACCCGTAGTAAAACTATTTTGCATTAAATATAGAACAGTATGTGCAATTTCATTATTATGGCCAGGCCTTTTTACAAGAGAAAGAGATTTATAAGATTCATAAGCAGCTAGTCTATTTTCGTTTTGTTCATTTTCTCTTTGTATCGTTCCAGGAGAAACAACATTAACTCTTATAGGAGCTAATTCAACAGCTAAAGCTTTCCCTAAGCTTTCAATAGCCCCATTACAAGCTCCGTAAGCAGGCGCACCTTTAATTGGTCTTTGACTAAAGGCACCGGACATTAACACGATCGATCCAGAGTTTGAAAGAAAAGGGATGGCATATTTTACGGCATAATATTGAGGCCAAAACTTTCCGATGAAGCTACTTTCAGCAATTTCCTCTGTAGAGGTAATTGGTCCAAGTGTGTAAGAGGCTCCGGGTGTGAATAAATGATCAAAGTTCCCAACTGTCTTGAAAAAATTTTGTAATTGCTCTTTATTTTGATTATCCAATACGTAAGTGTGGAGATGATTGCTATTTATTAATTTTTTAGCAATCTTTAATTTTTCTTCCGAACGCCCTGCAATAATAACATGTGCACCTTGTTTAATTGCTTGTGTTGCCGTTGCTAATCCAATACCAGAACTCCCGCCAATGATAACAATACGCTTATCTTTTAATGTAGTAATAGACATATTTTAGCCACTCCTTTAATAAAAAACTTTAGAATATAACTTATGCTTTTATTATTCGCTAAAAGGGATCAAGTGAAAAGTACGCACTTTGTATGTACATAGTCGCAAATTTCGTACTAATCGCTATTTACGCGGATAAGTAATAAGAAAAATTGCTAAATATAGTTTATCCCGCATTAACGGGCAGTAAAACTCTCACCTCAAAGTTAGGAAAATGCGAGGAAGTTAGGTGAGAGATCAACTGCCCGTAAACGCCCGATTGGTTCAACTAATAATCAGTGGGGGATGAATAAAACCCCCACTGATTAAAGTTTCACTTTATGATATCAGTGGAGAGGTGAGAAAAATGGATTTACAAGAACCGAAGTTAAAAGGGGTAATAGCGACATTACAAATAATCGGTGGGAAATGGAAGCCACTCATTTTGTTTATTTTGCTAACAGATGGGACGAAACGTTTTGGTGAATTAAAGAAATTAATACCAGATATATCTCAAGGAACGTTAGCAAAGCAATTACGTGAATTAGAGCAAGATCAACTAATAAAACGCGAAATTTATCAAGAAATACCACCTAAAGTAGAATATAGCTTAACTGAACATGGAAAAACAGTCAGTACTGTTTTGGATAGTATGTGTAGTTGGGGAAGAGGACATTTAGAACATATAGATAAAGGTGAACTATAAAATTGTTATGTAAACTTAGCGTCGTACGAAGTGGAATGGTGTTTTAATAATTTGTATTTTATAATATATAATTAAATAGTGTTGTAGGTTATTATACATATTTAATTCGTTTTTACAAAGGGGAGTTATAAGGTGAATGAATTAGAGTACAAAAGCTTTTATGATAAAGTAGGAAGATTAAATGGATGGGATTTTAGTAAAATAAAATGTGAAACTGTAGGAGAAATATGGGACTTTTATGGAGAAGTGAAAGAAAGATGTAAATCATCAGACATTCTACTTGATGTTGGTACAGGCGGAGGAGAAAATGTACTTAACATAGCATCATCAGCTAAATTGTTAATTGGAATTGATAATTCTAACGGCATGATTGAAACGGCACATTCTAATTTGAAAAAATCAGGTGTACAAAATGTTGAGTTTCTTCAAATGGGTTCTGGAGCTTTAACGTTTCCACATGCGCATTTTGATATCGCTTCAAGTTGTCATGCACCATTTGCAGCGACTGAATTATCAAAAGTAATGAAAAAGGGTGCTTTTTTCTTAACGCAACAAGTTAGCGAACATGATAAATTAAACCTAAAAGAGACATTTGGGAGAGGACAATGCTTAGGTGAAAGAGATGGAACTTTAAAAGAAAAGTATATGGGTGAACTTATAAATGCAGGATTTGAACTCGTGCAAGTACGTGAATATGATGTTACTGATTATTACAGTACGCCTGAAGATCTCATTTTCTTATTAAAACATACGCCTATTATTCCTAGATTTGGAGAAGAGGAAGAGGATTTTACTATTTTACAAAAGTTCATTGAAACAAATAGTTCTGAAAAAGGGATTCGTACGAATTCAAAAAGATTTGTGATTATTGCTGTAAAATCTTAATGTATTTTATTGTAAAAGCTGCTTTTCGTTTAAGGAAAGGCAGCTTTTTTATATGGAAATAATGCAGGGGAAACTTAAAAAAATAAAAATAAGTAAAGTGTTAATCAAAAAAATGAAATATGGAGCATAATTGTTTTGAAACATTACTGTACTAGCAATGAAAGAAGCTAACATATTCATACTAAAGTTGTAGTTTCTATATAAAAAATCCATCCTTCCGTTTGATTTTATCTATTTATAAGTGTAATACAATACGAATAGATAATAAGAAATGAGGGAGAATGTAAAGTGATTACACATATATCAGATATAAAACTACAAACGGTTTCCATAGAAGGGGTAAAACAAGTGTATAAGGACATATTATCTTTTCCAATAAAAAAAGAAACAGCATCCTTCATTCAATTTGAAGTAACACCTTATACAACAATTAGTTTTCAAGAAGTGTATGAACCAATTGCACCTGCACATTTTGCTTTTGAAATCCCATATTCAAAATTTCATGAAACAGCAAGATGGCTTGAGGAGTCTGGATTACTCATTGCGAAATGGAAAGATGGTCATACAATTGATGAAGAGGATGGTCGATTCAATTTATACTTTAAAGACGGAGATGGAAATCTACTCGAAATTATCGCGCATAGTTATGTTAAAGAAGATGTATTAGTACCGCAGTCACCTTTAAACATTTTATATGTAAGGGAAATTGGTCTTCCTGTTAAAAGTGTACCTATTTTTAGGGAATGGCTGAAATCAAATCTAAATATGAAAACGATGGAAGACGGGGATATTTTTAACTTTGTAGTTGGTGGCACTGCTTATGTCGTCGCAACTTGGTGGCAGCGACCTTGGATTCCAATCGCGATGAAAGCTTTACCACCGAAAGTTCATGTTTCTTTCGGAACAGCGGATCTCGCATTTTTACAGCGAATCCAAATTAACTTTAAGAAAAATAATGTGCCATTTGAATGTAAACATAATGAAGTGTCATTTATTGTGCAGGGATATTCATTTTCTATTGTGTATACACCAGAGTTTCATTCCAATATTCCTAGCAAAATAAACTTACCGCTTTCTATATAGTTATAGAAAGCGGTAAGTTTATTTTGTTTTAAGGAAAATTAAAGTCTAGTTATTATGTTGATTTAACATTTGGGCTATTCCTTGACCAAATGACCAATTCTCCATAGGTGTCTCGTGTAGTGTAATGAAAACATCAGCAGTAGAGATTTGTAAAGTATTAGCTGTACTAGTGGCTATAGCTTTATATAAATCTTTTTTTTGATTAATTGTTCTCCCAGGTCCACATGTAATAGAAATATAAATCATATTATTGGATCGTTTTAATGAACCTTCTAAAAGATAAGATGAATTATAAAAAAGTTGATGAGAAGGATAAGGTAAAAACATTTGAAAATAATCATTTTCAGGAATATTGAAATGTTCAATTAACGAATGGTGAATTTGATTGCTTACATTTTTTAATAACTTATTATCGGATAATTTTTCAGGATGATAAACAGTGACAAATGGCATAATAGAGGACTCCTTTCCTTTTGATTTTATTTTACTTCCAATATTTCCATTTGTATAATTGAAAATATATTAACGAATTATCAATAAAATCGATGAAGGTGGTGTATGAAATGGAAATGAAAGAGTTACTTACATTTAAAAAAATTATTGAAGAAGGAACGTTTTCACAAGCTGCTAAACAATTAAACTATGCACAATCAACAGTAACAACACATATAAAAAAGCTGGAAAATGAAATTGGTTTTCTGTTATTTGAAAGAGGATGGGATGCAAGATTAACAGAAGAAGGAAAACTTTTTGCAGAGGAAGTAGAAAACTTAGTAACACATTGGGAATATTCTATAACTCAAGCACAACGTATTAGTAATGAAGAAAAAGGGAGTTTGAGAATAGGCCTATTAGAATCCGTTGCTAAAAGGTTAATACCAATAATATTAAAGTTTTTAAATGCTGAAAAACCATATATACATTGTGATTTTGTAGTGGGAAATACAGCACTTTTATCAGAAATGATAGAACATAATAAGATTGATTTTGCGGTGTGCGGAAATAATGAAAATAAATCAAAGGTACAATTCACCCCAATATGTGATGAACAGATTGAATTTATAGTGAATAATCCCGAGCATCCTTTGTTACAAAAAGAATCCGTTGAAGCATTTGATATTATAGATTATCCAGTTATTGTAGGAGAAAGTAATTGTTATTCGTATCAATCTGTAAGTTCTCTCCTAGCGAAAAATAATTTATTTTTTAAAAGAGTTTATAATTGTAGTGCTTTAAACCTCATTCCAGAAATGCTTTTTGAAAATGTGATAGGAATTATCCCGAAAGGTACAATTTTGAATGAAGAAATACTATCTTTTAAGATTAAGGACTTTAATTCTAAAATCCCGATTGGTATATTAATTTCTACTAAAAATAACAATTATTTAAGTCAAACGAAACAAAAAATTATCAACATCATTAAAGTCGCCCTATAATTATGCTGAAAAATTATATGGCTGTTTTCGATACGTACTTTTCTTTTAGCATTTCAGAGATTTTTGTAATAATAGGATTTATGTGAGTAGAAGGATTTCCTAACATTGCAGTGAATTTAAAATAGGGGTGTAGAATACTATATGGTTTAAGGAGGGTGAAACTTGAATTTAGGTGAGCCAATGGCTAAAGGAAATACAGCGGAAATTTATCTGTATGATAATAAGATTGTGAAGTTATTTAAAGAATATCTTCCAGGTACAGAGTCTATGAATGAAGCAAAAAAACAAAAATATGCTTATTCATGCGGGCTGCCAGTTCCAAACGTATTTGAAGTGACAAAGATACACGATAGACAGGCAATTATTATGGAATACGTAAAAGGTGTCAGCTAATAACAATGAATTGCTAAATAAATTAATGCTTCAGTATTGTAATTAAATGAGTAAAATTATTGGATTTTGCTTACAAAGAATATAGTAGTAAAAAAGGAGTCTGTTTTATGAAAACTGATGAATCGATTTCATTGAATACCGAATTTGAGAAATCTGCTCCTGCGCTACAACTTTTGAAATTACATAAGCGATTCGGTGAATTTATTGCAGTAAATCGTATTGATTTAACTATTCCAAGTGGTTCTTTTTACGGAGTTGTTGGACCTAACGGAGCAGGAAAAACTACATCTTTATCAATGGCTGTTGGTTTGTTAAGGCCGGATGGCGGAAACGCTAAAGTTTTTGGGATTGATGTTTGGAGTAATCCAAAACAAGCTAAAACGTTGATTGGAGTATTACCAGATGGATTGGCTTTACCAGAAAGACTTACTGGTCGCGAATTATTAACATATATGGGGTTGTTAAGAGGAATAGATGCCAATGAAGTTGCTCAGCGGGCAGAAGAATTACTTGCAGTATTAGAGTTGAATAATACTGAGGGGACTTTAGTTATTAATTATTCTACTGGTATGCGTAAAAAACTCGGCCTTGCACTTGCACTTCTTCATGCGCCAAAATTACTCGTTCTCGATGAACCGTTTGAGGCGGTAGATCCTATTTCTGCAACTACTATTAAAAAGATTTTACAGAAATTTGTTAGTTCAGGTGGTTCTGTAGTATTTTCTAGTCACGTCATGGCATTAGTTGAACAACTTTGTGACCACGTTGCAATTATTTCGAAAGGGGGAGTACTTTCATCTGGAAAGATGGAAGATGTTTGTGGTGAAGAAAAACTAGAGGATATTTTCATTCGATTAGTAGGTAAACCCGCCGCTAAAGGAGGGGAATTGTCTTGGTTAATGTTTTAATTCAAATGAAGTTATCAATACTTAAACATTCAATGAATCGTGGCAGGGCAGTTCTATTTATTATGACAGGATTAGTTGGTTTGTTGCTAGCAATTGGAACTATTCTACTTTTTTCTTTTTATCCAACAGAACAAAATATATCAAAAAGCATTCTATATGTAACATTCGCCATTTGGACAGTAGGATGGATTATAGGTCCGATGCTTACTGGAGGAGACGAAATATTACGCCCTGAATATTTTGTGTTGCTTCCGCTCAATTCTTATAAACTAGCTAGGATGCTTCTCGGTGTAACTTTTATAGGAGTAGGACCACTGGTTAGTTTTTTAGCTTTTATAGGATTATTAATTTATGCAGCTAGAATTAGCATATATGCGATTATAGTAGCAGTTCCAGCAATTATTTTGCAGTTAGTTTTTGTAGTATTGTTATCCAAAGTAATAGTTAGTATTATGGGTGAGGCGATGAAATCAAGAGTCGGTATGGAAATGGGAGCGATGTTCATTGGTTTCATCATTGCATTTCTAAATGTCGGCTGGTATGCACTTCCTGTAATCAATAGAATCATATTTAGTGATACTACGCTATTTTACATGATTCCATCTAGTTGGACGATACTTGCTGTAGAGTACGCTAGTCAATCTAATTGGTTATTAGCTTTTATTTTCTTAGGTACAATAACAATATTTTGTGGGTTTCTTTTATTTATATGGACTATATTATTGACTAGACGTAAAGAGATAGATTCAAAAAAAGTTCAAGTGAAGATTATTAATAAGCATTATAGAAAGGCTTTTAAAATCTTTTTTGAAACTAAAATAGGAGCTGTTATAACTAAGGAACTTAAAAGTTGGAGAAGAGATCCACAACGAGGCCGTTTCCTGCGAATGGGCATATGGATAGGTGTATTTTATGGGGTTTTAGTTACGATTGCTAATATACCTTACTTAATGCCTTGGGCGGGGGGAATTATGGTTGTATTTACAGGTATGTTTGCTTGTAATTTATATGGTTTCGATGGAAGCGCGTTATGGTTAACGTTGGTGACACCTGGTGCAGAAAGGATTGACGTGCGTGGCCGCCAATTAGCTTGGTTGATAGCTATTGGTCCTGTGGCAATTTTAACTACAATAATTTTCACTTTTTCTAGCGGACTTACTTTCGTTTATCCATGGGTATTTGCGGTAGTCCCAGCTTTACTTGGTGGGACAGTCGGCCTTATTGTCTTATTTTCTGTAGTTAATTTAATTCCAATTACTGATCCACATCGCCGTGGAAGAGGAACGATAATATCTGCTGACGATATGAATGCGAGTAAAATGTTTATAACCACGTGGCTCATGCTGTTGATGGTGCTAGTAACAACGATACCTTCGTTACTAGTTATATGGTTGGGGACATCATTACATATACAATTCATACAATGGTTAGGTGTACCGACTGGGGTTTGTACGGGAGTGTTTTTAGCATGGCTATTTGGGCGCATCGCTTACAAAAAACTTGAAAGAAATGGCCCTGAGTTGCTATTTGAAATGAAAAGTGGGATGAAAATTAACAGTGATAATTACAAAAAGAAAATTCGTAATAAAGAAATGGAATTACCGAAGAAAAAACTTACCGTTGTTGTTCTTCTTGTGTTTATGGGAATCTTTTTCTTGGTGCACCAAAGTATAGTGCCGATTGTCTTTGAAATATTTGATGTGGATGAAAGAGTCCGTCTATTTTTTCTTTCGCGCTACCTTCCTCATATTGCCCGCATTCCTGTAAGTATCATTTTCGCTGTACTAGGTATAGTGTTTTTGTATAAAGCAATATTAATTAAGAAACAGCACGTAAAAGAATCACAACTAATAAAAGATGATATGTAAAACATTACCAATCGGTCAAGTTTTTAGCGGATGTTGTTCAACTATAGTTACGTAGTTAAACAACATTCGCTTTACATATTTATTAAAGAATAATTATTTTCAAGTTTTAACCTATAAAGATTTATTATCCGTACTTGTTCCTCCGTTAATTCTTCTTTATCCCAATACATATGCATTAAGCTATATTCAAAAATCTCCTTTAATTTAATAAATAATGGAAACTTGTCTATCATCTCTTTTGGTAGTTCATTTTCCTCTTGGTAGCCTTCAAATAGTGCTTTTGTAATAGAATGTTCATAGTCAATGATATTCCCATTTCCAGCAAATGAATATTCTATCGCACTATAAATAGGAACGGCTAAATTGAATATGTAAAAATATTTTTGGAATGAATCCAAGAGAATACCAACGAACAACATGCCTATTCAATCATTTGTTAAACTCAATATAAATAAAGAAGGGGAGTTCAAAATGAATATTTCTAGAAAATTAGAGGTTGAACAGTTACGTAATAAGAATAGTGAGCTATTTGATAAAGATGTACTTAACATATTGAATGGTCAAATGATGTATGAAGAATTTAAAACGGAGGAGCTAATGGGTGAGTCTGATTATGCCCCATTTAACGAGGCCATGTGTGTAAATAGCGTTACTGCACAAGTTTTTGATGAAGAGTTTATTAAAATAAGAGCAGAAGGTCATAACAGTTCAGTCGAAAATTATGCAAAAAAAGTTATAGATCCGTTAGAAAATCTATTTGCGAAAAAGTATAAATGTATTGTTTTATGGTTCGGTGAAGATATGTTTTGCCAAATGAATCTACTTACTTTACTTTCATACCTTGAGCAGTCGTGCTATGAAGGGAAAGTATACTTAAATAGTTTCAGGGAGGATGAATTTAAAGTAAATCAAATTGAACTTGAATTGGGGGATTATTCTACTATATACAATGAAGTATTAGTAAACCATAAAAAGACTTATCATAAAGTACCACCTGTAATGTATCAAGCTATAGATTTATATTTAGAAATGCTAAAAGAAGATAATATCGTAATGAAATTCATCTCTAAAAATAAAGGTTTATCAAATCAAGAATTATTAACAAAGTTGTTTTATCTTTTTCCAACAATCGGATATGGTGATACTCAGTACATAGAACTGATTAATAAAATGAAGAAGAAAACTACACCTAAAATATAGGTGTAGTTTTCTTCTTATAATTGCTCAAGTAATTCTAATTCTTTTTCTACAAATAGCATTAGTTCTTTAATGGTTTCACCAGAGAAATCAAAACGAATACCGGCTGCATCATATACTTCTTTTATAGATTGCGAGCTTCCTAGTGATAATGCCTTTTTATAATTTTCTAGTGTTTGCTTAGGATCCTCTTTATATTGTTTATACATTTGTAATGCCCCAAGTTGGGCAATCGCGTATTCAATATAATAAAATGGTACTTCAAAAATATGGAGTACAGGTAACCAACTCGTTGCTATCCAGTTTTCGTAGCCATCAATATGTATGACGCTAGATTGATAATGTTTTTGAAGTTGTAAGTATTTTTCATTTCTTTCTTCAGAAGTATGAATTGGATTTTCATACAGCCAGTGTTGAAATTGATCTACAATAAGCATAATAGGTAAATATGAAATAACATCTTTAAAGAAGTTAATTTTTGCTTGTTTTAAATCTTTTTTGTCTGTATAGAAGGTATTCCAATAATTAAGCGAGAATAACTCCATTGTCATACTGGCTAGTTCAGCTGTTTCAGCTGGAATTTCTATATACTGTCGTAATTCTAATGGTTTTATGAGTTCGTTATGAATACTATGACCCATTTCATGTATAAAAGTGATAATATCATCTTGTGTATAATTTAAGTTCATAAAAATATAAGATAATTGTGAAGCTGGTAAGTACTCACAAAAGCCACCAGCTGCTTTTCCTTTGCGGCTTGTTAAATCAAGACAATTGTGTTTATACATTCGGTTTAAAAGTGCTGAAAATTCAACATCTAGTTTATTAAAGATATGAGTGCTCTTTTCAATTAAATCATTTTCATTTGCAATAGGTTTAAGTACTTTTTGATCTGGAGTTACAGCTGATACATCCCAAGGGCGGTGCGACACGTTCCTAAGTGAAAAGCTTAGGCACTGTCGGACAATTGTTCAACAGTGAACTTTCATTCCGAGTTGTCAAATGATAGGGTAACGCCTTGAAGGGCACCTCT
>NZ_JBPWAP010000120.1:0-10183 GCF_051776705.1 Bacillus cereus group sp. BceL291
TATATCACCCATACAATTTTTATTAACATAACCTATCATTATCAATAGTTAACGATGCTAAAAATTTCGTTATGGGGTAATTAAAACTATTAGCTTGATAGGGATGGGGTAGCACCACACATCCATCAACTTAAGGGTGTGGGGCGATACCCCGATAATAAAAAGATAGTAACATTTTGTACATATCAAATATGTTTCTACCTTTGATTTTATTGAGTTTAACATCTATGACCTAAATATAATAATTTTAACCCCTTTCATATAAGGGTGTAACGTTTTGTGCCACCCCATATAGGACATTACCCTTGCGTCTACCGCATCTGATTTTTCAGTAATTCCTAAATGTTTTTCTCGAAAGTCTTTTACTGCGGAATTTTCCACTAAATATACATCAAAATTTCCATTCAAAAGAACTTGTTGAAGCAAATAAGAGTAGTGACCACCTGTTGGTTCTAGTAAAATCAAGAAATCTGATCTATAAATTCCTAGTTGCTTTTCCATGTGTTCTAAGGCTTGTAAAAATTGAGTTATTCCAAGACTGTCTGCATTAAACTTCATTGTCTTTGACCGTTTCCATTCACGTCCCTTAGGATCTAAAAAGGATTGGAAAGGGATACAGCTAGCTACATGAAAGGTAGAACCAATGTCAATTCCCACAAATAACTGATATATCATCCTTTTATTTTCTTTCTCTTTTTCCTTGGAATCTTCTATAAAACTAAAGGGTGCTACAGTTTTTTCACTCATACATAAATCCTCCTAGCGATATATAAATCTGACTGTCCAATTTTCCGTTAGAGCTTAATGCCCAATGTAGTATGTCAGGACTATAACGCCAGACTTTAAATTTCATATTAAGTAAAGAGGTCTAACCAGGGGCCAGCCCCAAATAATTAAAGAATTTCAACCGCTAATTTTATTAAATACTATATAAGTTTTCAGATTTCATTTGCATATAGTCTTTTAAATTTCTAAAAGACAAAATTCTTTATCTAGCGCTCTATTCCCTTCATAATTTACGAACTTTTTTATCTTTTTTGCTTGATTTGTTATAATGATTGTATGTGCAGTGACCTTTTAAGGTGTTTCCGACCATAACTGGATTGGGGCTAGCGTTATATTCCTAGACCTCTTATATGCAATTGGGGCACTCCGCTACTTATGGGTACAAGGCTCTGCACACCTTAAATAAAATCTTGTCTAGATTCAGAATAAACGACTTGTTTTCTTATAATAAGTTTAAAATATAGAAAAAAACTTGTTTAAGAGTTACTGCTCGAAAGCGTGCCCACATTGAGTAAAAAGATACACTGGCATTATTATTATATTTCAAATTTTATTGTATTGTCTAATAATTCCCTGACCACTATAGGCCATGCCCTTCCTCGAAACCAATTAGTCTTTAATATAAATTTCATTATCTAATAATCTTTCGCGTATAGTATGTAGCCCTTTAATTTTAACTATTGTATTATGAAAAGACTACGGAAATTTGTTTACTCTTTTAATTCCAAGCATCTCATGATCATACAATTTAAATTTATATTCTTAGCATGCAAATTCAAAAAGTGTTTTTTCCTATACTACTATTCAGATTAAAAGTATATACATCATGTACTTTCCTTACACCAAAAGTATTAATTTGGTTAATACAGTAAATAATATTAAATGAAGGAGGTGTAGTGTAATGGCTAGAGATGTTCTTTGTGAGGTAAATAACTGTAAGTATTGGAATTCTGGAAACAAATGCAATGCAGATGCTATTTATGTGATCAGTCATACAGGTAAACAAGCATCAGACAGTAAAGAAACAGATTGTAAAACATTTGTACCAGAAGAGATGTAATTTTATGTAGGTAACCAAATCATGGTTACCTTTAACAATAACAATTATTGATAATGAATATCACTTTTAATTGAATTGATGGCGACCTTCTTCTTGGATGTTTTGACCCATCCTCTAAAACAGAATCAACTCAAATAAAAAAATATTTCTGTGTAAAAATCCTACCTTTTGGCTCTTTAAGGTAAAAAAGACCACCTATTACATGCGCTGTCTTTAGTAAATGATAGCAAATATGTTGGCTTGTGCCAACCTATATTCATCTCCCACCTAAAATTGGTGTTTCACACCTTTAAACGAAATTAATAATATGCATGCTATCCTTATTTAAAAGTGCATAAAATGTGAAACTTATTATGAACATAATTGAAGCATACTCGAATTTCATAATAGTATTGTTAATCACTTAATGATATATGCTTTATTTTTCAAAATAAATATTTCATCCGCTGCCCTGTTATATCCTCCAGATTCTCGTAAACTTTGGCCAATAAATTTACTCGCCTCTTTATATGAATCATTATTTAATAATGTATTTACAGCTCCTTTTAATTCGGCTACTGTAACACTTTGATGATTTAAAACTACACCAGCGTTTAATTCTTCTACTCTTTTAGCTACAAAAGGTTGATCATTAGTAATGGGTAAAATAACAAGTGGTGTATCATGATATAATCCTTCACTTACACTATTCATACCTCCATGCGTAATGAATACACCTGCATATTTTAAAATTTCTAATTGCGGCACATAGGGACGAATAATAAAATGAGAAGGTATGTTACCAAAATCCATTATATCAATTTCTTTACCTATTGAAATTACAACAATTCCATTAAAATCTTTAAATGCCTGCAAACACTTTTCATATAATTCTAATTGTTTATTCAACTCTGTTCCCATTGAAATATATATAACGGATTTTCCTTCTAATCTATAAAGTGGAAAATTAACTTCTTCATTTCGATTGATTATAGAAGGTCCTATAAATTTTACATTATCTTCAAAAGAATCCGAAAGTGGTTGGAAGTATTTCGAAGTAAAGACTAAAGTCATATCACTTTCATAGTGAAAAAGTTGTTCTAATGAATCAATTTTTATGCTATACCGATTACTAATTCTAGTCATAATTGTACTACACTCTTTATACAAAGCAGAATTCACATCTAATTCCTTAAACTTTTCTTTCATGCTTTCCAACATCTCTTTAGTCATTGCAAATGTTGTACAAGATGCAACTGTAGGTATAGTTAATATTTCAGCTAAAATTCTACCTAAAATGAAATGCTGATCATAAATCATATAATCAAATTGTTCACGCTTGATGCTCTCTAATAAAAAAGGAATTGCCCTCTCTGTTGTTTTTAGAAATCTATGCATCATTTGTAAGGGATTAAACATATCTTTCATTCTATTTTTTAAATTAATTTCTTCTAACATTCCCCCATAATTCCGAAATTGAACATCGACATTTTTTAATTTAAATCGATATTCTTCTTCACAATAATAAACAACATCTTCTCCCCTATTTACTAATTCTTTAACAACTCCAATTGTAGGATTAATGTGACCTTCAGCTGGAAAATTTATAACTAGCGCTTTTGACATAAAGAATCTCTCCATTTCTATATATTTTATTAGAGTAGATTTCTAGTTGTCATCTTAGATTGATATTTATATTATTTTGAAAACTGGTAATTAGACATAAATTGCTCAATTTCTTCAATAGCTTTTTTATACCCTCCAGCATCTCGAAGTGACTCTCCAACTTTACGACTTTTCTCCTTAAATGTTACATCATCCATTACTTTCTTTACAGTTTCACGTAACAACTCCGACGTTAATTCTTTACGATTCAATCTTATTCCAGCCCCTACTTCAGCTACTCGCTTTGCAACTAAAGGTTGATCCCCTGTCACTGGAACTACAACTAATGGAACACCATAATATAATGCTTCACTTGAACTATTCATGCCTCCATGTGTAACAAATACATCCGTATGTTTCAATATTTCTAATTGCGGGACATAATTATACACTTTAAAATTATCGGGAATAACCTTAAATTGATTTATGTTTATTTTTTTCCCAACAACTAATATAACAGTTGCATCTAAATCTTTAAGAGCTTCAAAACATTTCTCATATAACTCTGGCTGCTCATTAAAAACTGTTCCCATAGAAATGAAAACAACTTTTTTGTTCTTTAAATCTTCAATAGGAAAACTATCCATCTCTTTACGCGTGGCAATTGATGGGCCAACAAATTTATACGATTCATCAAATACATCCGAATATGGCTGATACTCTTTAGAGGTATAAACAATTGTAATATCTCCAGGATGATTCATAATATCATATAGACTATTACACTTCATTCCATATCGCTCTTGCCAATGTTTCATTCCAGCTAAACACGATTGGTATAGTGGATCATTTTCATCTATTTGACTCGATTCTTGTTCATCATTAAATGTAATGTATTGATTAAAAGCAAAAGTCGTACAAGAAGAAACGCTTGGTAATTGCAAAGTATTCGCTATAATACGTCCTACTGGAAAATGATTATCATATATCAAATATTCGTACTTTTCTCCTTTTGTTTCATTTACAATTTGAGTCACAATACGTTCTGATGCTTCCATCATATGAGATAGCATCAGAACAGGACTACCACCTTCATTCACTCGTTCCATAATATTGATTTTGGAAAGAAAATTCTCAAATGCTCGAAATTCCGCACCTGTTGCTTCAATTTTCTTTCTATAATCCTCAATACAATATGCAACAACTTTTTCTCCACGCTGAATCAACTCACTAACAATTGCTAAAGTCGGATTAATATGACCTTCTCCAGGAAAATTTATTACGAGTACATTTGCCATTACACTCTCTCCTTTTCATTTAATATAGGTAAATTAATAATTAATCATGTTAATCAATATCCATTATAAACTAATCTAATCTATTACTTCATATACTTCTCTTGATTTTACTATTGAGAAATATTTTCTACCGCTAATACTATTACAAGTAAAATATCTTACACTAATAGATTTAGTTTCACCATTATTTTGGAAAAGAACTTCAAAAAATTCTTTTGCTCCCGCTGCAGCTTCAATTTTTTCTTTATGAATTTCCATTTCAGCCATAACATTTCTATAAAAATAACATTTTCCATTATCAATTTCAGTGTTAAAGATTAGATCATTAAATAATAACTTTAGAGATAGAGATGCCTATATAACTTTCTTTGTTTTATTTCCCTCTTAAAAACTCCCTCAAATTATTAGATTGTGTCTGATAATTCGAAGGAGTGAATATTGTAAGACACTGTTTTAAATCTCTACTAAATTTTTAATCAGTAAAGTACATTTTTATAATTTCAGTGATCTGCTTATTCACATCTTGTTCAAAAACACCCCCATGATAGCAGATAACTTTTTGAATATCAAAATTAGTTAATTTGATTAAAGAACGATACGCCATTTTAATATTTGGTGTGTTCATTTCATTCGGCCCCATAAGTTTCCCACCCCGAATTACCATAGCGTCACCGGCAATTAACGTTTTTGTTTTGGGATGATATAGTGATATATGCCCAGGCGTATGACCTGGTGTATGAATTACTATCATCCCACCAGCGTTCTTTAACTTTGCACCATCTTCTACTAAGCAATCAACACGGTTTTCCTTTGTAGAAAAGCCTTCAGCGAAAGTGTGAAGCATAGAAGGAAGACCCTTTATAAGAGTATGCTTTCCTGTAATATAGTCTTTATCTTCCTTGTGGGCGTATACTGTGATACTTGGATTTTTTTCTAGCAAAGCCGATAAACTGCCAATATGATCGATATCTTGATGAGTAAGGACAATACCTGTTAATTTTTCAATTGGAAACCCTAAATTTTTCATTTGCATCTCAATATCTGAATACATGTTAGGCATCCCAGTATCTACTAGAATGAGTTCTTTGCCACTTGATATTAAAGTAAGTGTAAGATCCCATCTTCCTCCTGGAAATTCGGGTACTAATAAAGTCAAATCTAAGGGAATAATAGCTGTTTTATATATCATTTTAATTGCCTATTGATTATTTTTTTAAAAATTCAAAAATAAATAGGCGCACCTCCTTTTTTATATTACTGCTGGATATTATGAAAAAACTCCTCTAATTTCTCATCTGCACGGTCAGAAAAAAACATATCTAAGTTAGCCTGAGTTATGACTGCCATTTTCCCGGCATATGCAAACATTTTTTCTTCATAGATTTTAATCGCATCCTCCAAATTAGAATGATTAATAATAGACAGTGCTAATTCAGTGCCATCCAGCATAGCCAAATTTGCGCCAGCACCAGCAAAAGGCGACATTAAATGTGCTGCATCGCCGATAAGTGTGACCCCAGGTTTATGTTCCCATCGATGATGCACAGGGAGCATATAGATTCTCCTAGGAATTATTTCTCCATTTGCATATAAAATATACTTTTTTAAATCACCTGACCAATCATCGAAGTATTTCAACAATTCTTTCTTAGCACTCTCTGGTTCATGAAAGGAAATGTCACATTCATCTAAAAAATTGTAACTCGTTCTAAATCCTAAATAAACACGAATTCTATTGTCACCGTTTACTTGAGCCATAAGTGTCTTATTGTCACCCATTGCAAACATGGAGCCACTGCCATTAAATTTTAAGATTTCTGCATGTTGGTCAGAAACATTCTTTATACTCAATTCAATCATACTAATACCGGAGTATTTAGCACTGGCTTGACTAACTAACGATCTAATTCTTGAGAAAGCACCATCAGCTGCAATGACCAAGTCCACATTAATTTTTTCTCCGTGTTCGAATTGAAGTTCATATTGATTTTTTGACACAGGGACAGCCTGAATTAACCTATATCCCCATTGAACAGAATTCGGGTGTAGAGAATTTAACAGCAAATTTCTCAAATCAGCTCGATCAATTTCGGGTCTGGAGTAATCCTCATTATTTTGAAAATCATTTTCATAGCATAAGTTTCCATACTTATTCATAATCCTTAACGCTTGCCCTTCATAACGACACACCTTTTCAAATTCTTTCATCAGCCCCGCCACTTGTAAAGCCTTTTGACCTGTATGTGTTTCCAAATCAAGTGTTCCCCCTTGAGACCGTTCAGTAGGCGAAGATTCACGTTCGTAAATTAAAGGTGAAAATCCTGCTTGCTGTAAAATGCGAGCAAGTGTTAATCCACCTGGACCAGCTCCAATAATGGCAATTTGTTTTTTTGAGTTGTACATAATGGTAGCTCCTTTTTTATTTAATAATGAATCATACTAGATTGAGTACTAATATATGTTTTGTATGTAAACTCAATGTAAACTCCATATGCTACTCATTTTGTATTGGAGGATAGGATAGATTCAAGGGATAACTCTTTACAAAGAACAAATTTTGATTATCTTCCTGGTGTGTTTCTTCTACTATACTTCTATTTAAAAAATCAGAATTATTTACTTCACCCTTATAATTCTCAAATATATAATAATAGAAATCCCCTTCCATCTTAAAAGCCCCCTTATCCCATTTTTCATCTTTACTAGTATCCTCACCAATTCATTATGCTTTCATTTTTCAACACTCTCCTTTTAAACAAACGTGAATTAATACAGGTGAAAATATTAATATAAGAAAAAAAGCACTCTTATGAGCGCTTTTTAAGTATCCAAATCCCCCGTCCCAATAATGGATCGATTTTGATTCAATGGATTCCCTTTACTTTATGTTATTAAGAATTAATCAAGCTGGTCCTTTTAAAAATAATAAAAGCCCTAAAATAAAATTTACGCTAGTTAATTAAGTTTAATGAATTTAGATATATTCCCTTCACCTACACGATACTCTCTCATTAGTTCTCGAATTTTCCCTGCTACATCAGCCCGTTCAATATTTTCTTTCGCATAACATTTCACTTTATTATTCCCAACACATACGCTATGTACTGCATGTTCAAACAAACATAGATCGTTATTATCATTTCCAAAAGCAATAAACTCTTGTATGTTCAACCTACGGAGCCCACTGACTTTATTAATCCCTAAAGGGCTAATGTCGATGGCATGCTCATTTTTATAGTGTGTAACTGTGACTGGAAATACTTCAAGTGCTTCTAGCACTTCTTCATTTGGTTGAAATAAAACTAATTTACAGACTAACAATAATTGTTCCAACGGTATGTTCTTTGAATTAGTTTTATCTATATTTCGATAAATAGGATGTGCATTATCACCTGTAAAAGCATAATCCCACTGACCATCTGCTAAATATTTTAATTGATGTTGATGAATAACTGCATTGAGTTTATCTAAAAGTTGTTGTTCAAAATGTGTCACTTGAATTTGCCCATGATTATAAGTAAATGTACCGTTTCCTCCAACCAATAGACCTTCATGAAAGCTTTTTGGTATGACAGGTACTAAATCACGAATTGGCCTAGCTGATGCAAAAATCACTTGATGCCCTTCTAACTTTAATTCTTGAAGTGCCTCAATTATTTCTGCATCAATACTCTTACCATCAAAACAAAGTGTTCCATCTAAATCGAATACAAAGTTCATTTCAATCCCCTTCCTCTTTATTAATTAGCTATAACTATATTAAAATAAACAAGACTAATAAAGGACAGATGTCTCGGAGGGGAAAATGAATCAAAATCTATTTCTATCTATTTATCACTATACTTTTACAAAAGATCTAATATCGTTTCTTTCTGTAAGCACTTTTCAACCTAATCAATTTATTTTAAAAGCAGGAGACAAAATAGATGGCCTCTATTTTTTACTCTCAGGAAAGTATATGGTTTCTAACCTAGAAGTGACCGGCAAAGAGTTACTTCTACGCTATTGTCAACAACCAGCGATTATGGGGGATATCGAAATCTTTGCAGATTGTTTAATTGAATCAAACTGTATTGCAGTAGAGCCATGTGAAGTATTATTTGTCCCCTTAGAATTGTACAAGGCACATTTGAAATTTGATAGTAAATTTAATCAATTATTATTGAAAGAGCTAGCCTATAAGCTACAAACTTGCACCATTTCCTCAAGAGTAAATGCACTCTCACCAGTCAGTGTCCGTTTAGCTGCTTATTTATGTACGGTTGAATCTCCATCTCTTTTAAATCAATATATAAAAACAAATTCTTTAGATGATGTTGCCTCATTGATTGGTACTACAAAAAGACATCTAAATCGAATACTAAAGCACTGGAAGGAAAACGGGATCATCAAACGCGAAGAGAATAGGATTCAAATTTTAAATATGGACAAGATTAAAGAAATCTCAGAAAATGTTCGCTTTGAATAATTTCAAATCGCAAATATTTTTAGAAACACTCTAAGTGCTTACATTTAAAACAATCAGTTGCAAATATAAACATAAAAAATATCCCTTTAGAGGATTAAATCTAAAGGGATATTTTTTATAAGCATTGTAACTTTATATTAAATTCACACTAGCAAATATATATTTTGAACTACTCACCACTTAACGTCCTTACAGACTGTTTTAAGTAGAAGATTCCTGGGAACACCGATGTATCCAACAGTTATTTTAGCAGGATCTGCCCGTAGTCCCTATGGTAAAAACATAAGTATTTTGTACGTTGACTCACCACGCTTCCTACTTTAGCTTGGTTTCCGCAACTTCAGCAAACATGGGGCGAAAGAACGTTGAAGAGCAATCTGTACAAGTGTATGATAGCAAACATGTTGGCTTATGCCAGCCGACATTCATCACCCACCTAAAATTGGTGTTTTACACCCTCACATTTTTGAGGAAGGGGTCTTCTGTCGGAAAACGATAAAATATTCCTCTTCATGCTTTTTGTATAAAGAAAAGGCACCCTAGGGTGCCTTCCTTCGACTTGAACCACCATACTTTTAATAACATCTCTCTTAAAAATCACAAATACATCTTCAATCTTTCATATATCATTTTAACATATTTATACATAAGTGATATTGAGAAAAAGTAAATATACATTAAGTTTGTTATTATATTTTTGTAGAATTTTTAGGAATATACCATTTGTATTTACGTTAATGTCTTTTAACTCATATTTATAAAAATATTAGGAGGCTACGTGTTATGTCTAGTAATTTAAAAATGGACTATAATTATTACGAAAGGAGTGCTGAAATCTTAGAATTATTGATTAGATATTATTAATTATTTTCTTTTCTGTAAATGTCAAGATAAACATGTACATTTTCGCTTGTTTAAGCATGTACAAAATCAATCATTTTCTTTGCTAAAATGATCTTTAATTCGATAGGATTGTCCTACAATACT
>NZ_JBPWAP010000121.1:0-10138 GCF_051776705.1 Bacillus cereus group sp. BceL291
GAAATCGAAAGACTATCGCACTCTGTAAAGAGTGTCATATGAAAAGACACAAGGGCGAGATATAAAATGCAGAAGACAGATGGAGAGCCGGATACATTGAGAGATGTAAGTTCGGTTCGGGGAGGAACATTTGGAAACCTATCACAGGAATGTAATAAGGCGCTGGATGTTTACTCTACACATATGCCACAAAGGTAAATGAAAAAACAAAACTTATTGAAAAACTTCTTCGAAATGTACATAGTTCTTCTAAATAAGTTGCAGAATGAAATATAATGATACCCAGTTATTAATAATAGTATCTAAGAAAAAAACTACTTCCTTTCTTAATTCATATGATTTTTAAAAATAAATCCTATAGATGTTAATATTTGTTATATAATATATTTGTCAAAGCATTACCCCTAAAATTTCTACAGTCAATCTGTAAGATAGTTTGTTTGGCCCGTATATTCACCTTAAACTAAAAAGAACTTGTAGAGATTCCTACAAGTTCTTTTTAGTTTAAGGATTAAATGAGGATTTAAAATATAGTTGCAATTTTTTGAGGGGGAAAAGTAAATGTTTATAAAAACAGAAAGATTATTAATACGAAAATTTGAGTTCAAAGATTGGCAAGCTGTTCATGAGTATACATCAGATATCAATGTTATGAAATACATACCTGAAGGTTTTTTTACTGAAGAAGATACAAAAAACTTTGTAAATGAAAATATTGGTGAAAACGCTAAGAACTTTCCTGTAGTATTAATTGATAAAGATATTTTGATTGGTCATATAGTTTTTCATAAATACTTTGGTGAGCATACTTATGAGATTGGTTGGGTGTTCAACCCTGAATATTTCAATAAAGGATATGCTTCTGAAGCAGCACAAGCTACATTGGAATATGGGTTTAAGGAATTGAAGTTACATAGAATTATAGCTACATGTCAGCCACAGAATATACCATCATATCGAGTGATGGAGAAGATTGGAATGAGAAGAGAAGGCTATTTCAGGAAGTGTATACCACATGGGAATGAATGGTGGGACGAATATTATTACGCTATTTTAGAAGAGGAGTAAAGCCTCATAACGCATTATTAAAAGAAAATGTTCCTCCTGAAGTTGTAAAAGCGGTAGCTAGAATATGAATGGAAACAATTTGATGGAAACGGTCAGCCAATCATAGCGTAAGACGATGGAATTGGCATTATGTAAATTACTATTGTTGTTGATATTGTCTTAATTGAAAAAATAAGTTCTGTTATTACTTGACAAGTTCAAAAATAGTAGATATGCTTTAACACGAAACGAACAAAAAATTTGAGATATCTATGACCTGTTAGGTGAGGCTCCTATACAAACACAGGCTATTGCCCAAAAATATCGAAAGATGCCAATGGGTAGAACAGGAATTGTCGGATTAAGGCTCTTCTTAAGATAGCTAAGTGATGAATGATTCATCCTTTACGTTGTATAGTGCCAAAACTCAACTAGGGGGAATGAGCTTTATTTAGCTATGTCTTTTTTAGCAACCTCCTTTAGTTGAATTACTAAGGGAGGTTTTTTATATGCAAAATTTTATTTGTAATAAATCTTTTATAAAAGGGGGGAAGACTAATGATTGATGATATTGATCCCATATTTATGAAGAAATTAGTTTTCCTAGAAGTGGGAAAATGATACCAAGTACCACTGTCCTTAAGGAGGAATTACGATGAAAAAATGCTTACAACAATTATTAGCAACAAAAGATACACACTTAGTGCAAGAGCTTATAAAAATTCAATCCTACGATATTGCAATGGAAATAAAAGGTTTTCAACATAAAGATCAGATATCTTTAATAAAATGTTTTCCTACTGAAAAAGGTGCGAAAATTCTCAGTTATCTTACACCAGAGGAGCAATATAATATTTGTACCAATTTGCCTGTGGATAGAGGAGAAGAGCTATTAGCTAGGCAATCTATTGATGACCTTGTTGATGTAATTCTTTCAATTCATCCACTTCAGGCTGAAAAACTTATACAACTTTTGTCTGAAGAATCTCAACAAAGAATTAGAAGTCTGCTGGTTTTTCAATCTGGAACAGCGGGCAGTTTGATGACAATTGACTATATTGCTGCCAGGGAAAATTGGAAAGTGAAAGATACGCTGTCGCATATTAGAAAAATTGGGGCAGGGGTTGAATCAATTTCGTATATTTATGTTCTGGATACACGTGGTCAGCTTAATGGAATTGTTTCTATTCGTGAATTATTGCTAGCTTCAGATGATAAAACTTTATCATCGATAATGGCATCAGATGTTATTTCAGTTTCAGTGAACCTAGACCAACAGGAAGCCGTACAAAAACTAATGGATTATGATTTATCCGCTATACCTGTAACAACGATGGATAATCGGATGATAGGTATTATAACCTTCGATGATGCAATGGATGTTTTCGAAGAAGAAGCAACTGAAGATATTCAAAAATTAGGAGGGAGCACCCCATTAGATAAGCCATATTTCGAAACTTCTATTTGGCAAATATACCGTAAACGTATAGGTTGGTTATTACTTCTGTTTGTAGCAGAAGCATATACTGGTTCTGTACTTCGGCATTATGAAGAAACATTAACTCATGTAGTTGCACTGGCTTTCTTTATTCCGTTGTTAATTGGAACTGGTGGAAATACAGGTACACAGGTCGTAACTACATTGGTTCGAGCTGTAGCTCTAAATGAGGTGAAATTTAAAGATATATTTCGTGTTATGAAAAAAGAAGCATTAGTAGGCCTTTTACTAGGGCTTACATTAGCCGTGGCAGCATTAATTCGTGCGTACACTTTAGGCGTAGGTACAGAAGTCGCGCAAGTTGTAGCTATTACTGGATTGTTCATTGTTATTTGGTCGTCCATTGTTTCATCTGTATTACCCTTGATTTTAAATAAGTTAAAGCTGGATCCAGCTGTTATCTCAGGTCCGTTCATTACGACATTAGTCGATGGAACGGGGTTAATTCTGTACTTTACCATTGCAAAAATGTTACTAGGGTTATAAGAAACTTATATTAAGTTTTTTTATACCTAAGTTCGTTCCCGCAAAGTTTGTAGACAAACTCGTTGGAAGTATAGAGAAAGAGAGAATAGAAATGAAAAAAGTATTCAAGTTACTGGAATATCCGTTGGTGTTTTCGCTTATCATTACAATTGTATTTGGAATTTTGATTATGTATAGTGCTAGCTCAATTGTTGCAGTTGAAAATTATGGCTATAGTAGTTTTTTGTTGCTAATAAGAGGGAACTTATAAATAAAAATTACTATTTATGGTGAGAATAATACTATTTAAGTGCTATTGAACTTCTGAATTTAATTGAAAATTCAGAGTAATTATAAAAATGTAGTTTTATAATTATTTTTTTAAAACAGGGGGATTCTATTTATTTGGATAGGAGGTAAATTTGTTGAGATCTAATAAAAAATATTTTTATAAACAGGAAGTATTAAGCAAAAATTATAATATGCTAATTGAAATTGCAAAAAGTGATGTTAAATCAACGTTAGATTTTTTTAAAACAACGTCTCAAGGGCTGTCTCACGAGGAAGCTACTAAGAGGCTTGAAGTGTATGGAGAAAATAAAGTAGTTTCTCAAAAAAGAATAAAATGGTATATAACATTATTTAATTCTTTTAGAAGTCCGTTTATTTCTCTTCTAATTATATTAGGGATGTTATCTTTTTTTACCAATGATATAAAAGGTACTATTATTGTGGGAATCATGGTGACGTTAAGCGTATTAATTCGGTTCATACAAGAAATTCGTTCTCAGAAGTCTATAGAAAGATTAAAAAATCTTGTATATGAAAAGGTAACTGTTCTCAGGAAGGGAAATATTCCTTATAAAGAAAATAAGAGAACTTTATTGGAGGAAAGTGGAAAGTTACAAATTGGTCTTGAGGATCTTGTACCAGGGGATATTATAGAATTATCTGCTGGAAATATTGTGCCTGCAGATGTACGGATTATCTCATCAGAAAATTTACTTGTAAATCAATCATCTCTAACAGGAGAAGCATTACCCGTTGAAAAATCAAATCAGTATTTCCATATGTACAAAAAACGTAAAATTAGAAAAATCCAAAATCTAATTGAATTAGAAAATCTCTGTTTTATGGGAACTCATATTATAAGTGGTACAGCAAAAGTAATAGTTGTAGGTACTGGAACAGATACTTACTTTGGTTCAATAGCAAAGAATCAGGTTAAGATGAACAAGAAATCTGATTCTAAATTCGATAAAGGGGTAAGCAAAGTTAGTTGGCTATTAATTAAATTTATGATCATCATGACTCCTATTGTCATGATAATCCATGGGGGTATTAATGGAAATTGGTATGAGGCTTTTTTATTTGCAATTGCTATAGCAATTGGACTCACTCCAGAAATGCTTCCAATGATTGTAACAGCTAATTTAGCTAAAGGCTCTATTAATATGAGTAAAAAAAAGGTACTTGTAAAACAACTATCTTCTATTCATAACCTTGGAGCTATTGATATTCTCTGTACCGACAAAACAGGCACGTTGACAGAAAATAAGATGGATCTGGTGCGCCATACAGATACAAATGGAGAGAAGTCGGATGAGGTTTTAAGATTAGCGTATATAAATAGTTACTTCCATACAAATAATAAAAATGAAATTGATTTATCAGTTATACGTTATGTAAAAGATAGTAGTAAATATGATCTGTCTCAATACTCCAAAATAGATGAATGTCTATTTGATTTTGATAGAAGAAGAGTTTCAGTTGTTATAGAAAAAAATGCTAACGAACGAATAATGCTTTGTAAAGGTGCAGTTAGAGAAGTTGTATCAATTTGTAGTTTTATAAAAGAAAATAATAAGATAATTCCTATTACAGATGAAATCCAGCGTAGAAATAAACACCTAATTGAACTCTGGCAAGAGCAGGGGATGCGAGTTGTTGCAGTTGCATATAAACAATTAAATAGTGATAAAGTGGGAAGTTATTCTATAAATGATGAATCAGATATGATACTCGTTGGATATGTAGGTTTTTTAAATCCACCCAAACAATCGGCTATCGCTGCACTTCATACTCTACAAAAGAAAGGAGTACAAGTGAAAATTTTAACAGGTGATAACGAGTCCGTGACAAGAAATGTATGTAGGAAAATGGGCTTGTATATAGGAGAACCAGTACTGGGTTATGAAATTGATAGTCTTCCTGATAAGGTATTAGGAAAACTTGCAAGTAAAACAAGTGTGTTTGCAAAATTAAATCCTAGTCAAAAATTCCGTATTATAAAGGCACTTCAAATGAATGGTCATACAGTCGGGTTTATGGGGGATGGAATTAACGATGTGTTTGCCTTAAAACAGTCTGACGTTGGTGTATCTATCCATACAGCAGATGATATTGTTAAAGAGAGTTCAGATATTATACTTATAGAAAAAGACTTACATGTTTTAGAAGATGCTATAGTGGAAGGACGGACAACGTTTGGAAATATACTGAAGTATATTAAGATGACAGCAAGTTCAAATTTTGGAAATGTATTAAGTTTATTAATTGCTAGTGCATTTCTTCCTTTTCTTCCAATGCTACCAATTCAAATATTATGTCAAAACTTACTATATAATCTATCCCAACTTTCAATTCCGTGGGATAAAGTAGACAATGAATTTTTAATAAAACCAAGAAGTTGGGATACAAAAGATTTATTTCGTTTTATTATTTTTATTGGGCCGGTAAGTAGTGTTTTTGATATAATCATTTTTATCGTAATGTGGAATGTATTTGGTGCAAATATTCCTGAGATGCAATCCTTATTTCAAACGGGTTGGTTCGTAGTAGGGTTATTAACACAATTATTAATTGTGCATATGATTCGTACTCAACATATCCCTTTCCTACAAAGTACGGCTGCTAGGCCAGTTTTGATGCTTACAGGCTTGGTTATGTTTATAGGGATTTCCCTTCCATTTACCAGTTTAAGTACTCAAATTGGTTTAACCCCACTTCCATTTTATTATTTTCTGTGGTTATTGGGAATTTTAACAATGTATGCTTTAGTTACTCAATTTATAAAGAGAATATACATAAGGAAGTTTAATCGATGGCTATAATACTAAAAAATTCAGTCCAGAACAAAAATTACTAAATACTATATTCTAAATGGATAAGGAATTTACAGCATAATTTAGTTTGGTAGGAAAAAAATTAAGTAAGATTGATGTTTTAATCAAACTTTATTCTCATTCTATAATAGAGTAAAATAAAAAATTTAGTACAATATGGAATAGGCAACGATAAAAACTAAAGGACAACAAAAGAGATATGCTTGTTGTCCTTTGGTTTTTATTTTTAAATATGTTTTATAAAGAGATATGTATTATATCTCTTTTTTAATTAGAGCATGAATTAAGAAGATGTCTTATTTGTTCTATAAAATAATGATGATGTTTGATACTCGACTAGTATAATAGCTACTTCCATAGAAGAAGAAAGGAAAGAAGCGAGTGACATAACCTCTATATCATCTTTAGCTAGGGAGAAAGAAGCATGTTATTAAATATTAGGGGTACGAGAAGGTAAGGAATCCAAGGGAATGTAGAATATAAAAAGGAGTCGTTATTCGACTCCTTTTTATATGGGATAGCTTAATTATTGGAAATATTACCTATTGAAATACTTTTTCAATTGTAGGCATAACAGCTATTGGTGGTAGGGATTTAGTCCATGCAGCTGCATATACATTTAATTTCTCACCTAATGTGTAGTTTGCACCATCTGAAACAGGGACCCTTAAAATCTTATTTTGAGAAACTAGATCCCACCAATCATGTTGATAAGCAAGAGCTTCATCTTTTGTAGACGTAGCAGCAACTACTAAATAATTGTTCTCTACTGAAATGACATATCCAGTAAAAGGTTCTTGTTCTTGGTTCTGAATAGTATGAACAGGAATATTATTGGCGGAAATCTTGTTAGAATCTGCAAAGGCCGGTGTTAATCCGAATGTAAGTCCACATCCTAGTGTTAAAGTTGTTACCGTTGTTACGAATGTTTGTTTTTTGTTAAACATGGTATATCCTCCTTATATTTTATTCTTACAATATCCACTTTCAATTTACATACATATAAAGCCTTTTAATATTAAGATGATTAACAATTCTGTAACAATTATCCTATAAATGTTAATATTATCTATTAATGGAATTGGATTTGTGTTATAATTCACTAGGTGAACTATTATTGTTCATTTCATCTCTTGATGAATGTATGCCCTTCCTTAAGTATAAAGATGTTCGATTGTATTGGTGAAGAGAGGATATATCCCTCTTCTTTTTTATTAATATGAGATTTTTAGGGAATGAACAGAAAAAGAACCCTATGGGGTTCTTTTTCTAGGCATATTAACAGTAAGGAGAGTATTGAAATACTATTTTCAAATCTTTACAAGGAGAAAAATTTGAAAAAGCTTATCATGTCATTGTTTTTACATACATGTAATATAAAGTTAATTGATAATATTTAAACTCATTATTACTAATATTCAATTAAGATAGTTAGCACTACATTGATAGTGTTAATTAGCTTGATTGGTGTGGAATGTGATATGAAGCATAAGTTTGCCGCAAACTTGTGCTTTCAGGATTTGAAGAATATTCTTAATATGAATTTTAAAGAAAATATAAAATTTTACTAGACGTGAGAAAAAAGAATTGAAAATATCCTTTAAAATAAGATATATTTTGTTCAAAAAATTAGAGGACACCAATTAATTAAAGCGGTAAAAAACGTTTTAATTAATCGGTGTCCTTTTTGTTTTAAAAAGAGAATATATTTTCTCAACAGGACAAATGGTAATTAGCTATAAGTATTAATTATAAGGATAACTGGAAAATAGAAATTAATAATAAATGAGAATGCAAAATGATAACATTAATATCTGAAAGAAATCTATCTGAAATCCACGAAGACGATGTAGATGTATTAAAAGTAATGGCACATCCTGTTCGATTACAAATTGTAAATGAATTAATGCACCATAAAGTATGCAATGTTACACAGTTAACGGAAATATTAAGACTCCCCCAATCCACTGTTTCACAACATTTATCAAAATTGAGGGGAACCGTACTTCAATCAGAAAGAAGAGGATTAGAGATGCATTATTATATAGATAATGCTAAGGCACGTCAGATTGTTGAAATTTTAGATTTGTAGGTTAATAATACATAAAAGGTTTCCTGTTACAAGGCAAGAAACCTTTTTTATATGTATAACTAATTGTGTGATAATATCATACTGTAGAAACTACCTAACAATAATTAAATTTAACAGCTTATTTTATCTTGCCACACACAATTTAACACGATATATAGGTATAAACGTACAAAGAAGGGTTTTAAATAGAAATTAGATATAACAATGGATAATGGTAAGTGTATTAAAGAAATTACAGAATTAATGAAATAAAAAATAATAAATAGTTGTTGTAAAGGCTTATTCTGATAATAAAAGGAATTAGATACATTAAATTCAACTATGAGTTTTTTACTAAAAATATGTAGGTGAAGAGTATAAGTAACATAATCCTTTTGTTGCTGATGGACGAAAAGCCTTCATGGATTTCTTTAAGGAGGATTTTGTTAAAAACCCTAATTCCTCTGCAGAGATTAAACGTGTAGTAGCTGAAGGGGATACAGTTGCTCTTCATGTACATTGTCGTACTAATTCTCAAGATAAGGGAGTTGCTATAGTCGGTATATTTCGTAACAAGGATGGAAAGATTGTCGAACACTGGGATGTAATTCAAGAGATTCCAAGTGAAGCAGCTAATAATAATACTATGTTTTAAGTAGAAAATATAGTGGATAATTGTTAATTTGTTAGGGATGTATAAGGTCTAGAAATTAAGATTATTTATAATAAAATGAAAGAGATGCCCTAGGTATGGTACTAGGGCATCTCTTTTTGTTTTAATAAGGTTAAATTTATTAGTATTCTTAAAGTGCCTATTGCATGTACTTTTTTATAACGTAATACTAATTTAGTATTAGACTACTGTATTAGTTTGAATGAAGAGGGTAATTTGCTAAATATACTATGTTGTTCATTTCCTTCCTGATTCATACCGGCTTGATAAATTGGAAATCCTTTATACGTTTTTCTTTTCCATTGCCATAAGCCATTATTTTGATCGAATTCACCATAGTAATGATTGTAATCAAGTTTGTTTCCTGTGTTTTTATTAAAATTATTGCTAATAAAAATACGACTATTACTTGCATAGATTTCGTTATTGGTAATCACATTGTTACGAAGATCGTAATTTAATTCAATTTGACCACTCTCTTGATCTTTTGTGTCATTTTTATAAATCAAATTGTTGGTAATCGTGTTATTTTCAGCGTATCCTTGCTGACTGTCATATCCACCAATTGCAATGCCACCCATAGTATTGTTAGATATTGTATTATCTCTAACTGTAATTTGACTTGCACTTTTCCCCGCATGTTCGCTAGCTACTTCAATACCGAGGTCGTTTTCATAGCTCTGATTTTGCTCAATAATAATTTCCTTCCCACCATCCACGTAAATACCATCAGCTGAATATTCGTTATAACTAGTATTATTGAAAGATGAATTGTGATGGACGATATTGTTACGAACAATTCCATTCCGTGCTTGATCTAAAGCAGCTACTGGAGATACTCCTTCATGTCCAATCAGAACAATTCCAATGTTGTTGTTATCATGCACCTTGTTATTGGTAACTTCAAAAGAATCAACATTCCCATTCACAGCAATTGCTTCACTTAGTCCTAATTTCAAATTTGCTACTTCGTTATTATCGATGACAATATGATTTGAATTATTTTGTGCACTAGATGAAGTACCATAGACAGCAATACCGTGTGCGTTTCCATTCTTTACATTCGTTTCAATGTGATGGATATAATTATTTCTAATCTCGATATTACTTCCTGTTCCGGTAATATAAATACCAATAGGGGTTTCGCTACATGCCCATCAACTTAAGAATTTGCACTACCCCCAAGTGTCAAAAAACGTTATTCTTTCTAAAAAGCTAGCTAGAAAGGATGACATTTTTTATGAATCTTTCAATTCAAG
>NZ_JBPWAP010000122.1:0-9974 GCF_051776705.1 Bacillus cereus group sp. BceL291
AGCGTTCATCCTGAGCCAGGATCAAACTCTCCAATAAAGTTAGTTTGTCTAGCATCTAAAATAAAAATTGACGTTTCACGTTGTTTGTTTCGTTCAGTTTTCAAAGAACTAAAAGCGGGTGAAGAGAATCGAACTCTCGACCAGAGCTTGGAAGGCTCTTGTTTTACCACTAAACTACACCCGCGTGGTCGGGAAGACAGGATTTGAACCTGCGACCCCCTGGTCCCAAACCAGGTGCTCTACCAAGCTGAGCCACTTCCCGTAATTGGCGCGCCCGAGAGGAGTCGAACCCCTAACCTCTTGATCCGTAGTCAAACGCTCTATCCAATTGAGCTACGGGCGCTTATTCATGATGTTTTTTCGTCGTTGTAATTTGGCGACTCAATTATCTTATCATACTACATTTTCAAATGCAAGTACTTTTTTAAGATTTTTTTGATGCGGCCGAGAGGACTTGAACCTCCACGGGGTTTCCCCCACTAGGCCCTCAACCTAGCGCGTCTGCCGTTCCGCCACGACCGCGCGGAAAAAACAAAAGTGAGCCATGAAGGACTCGAACCTTCGACCCTCTGATTAAAAGTCAGATGCTCTACCAACTGAGCTAATGGCTCGTAAATGGCTGGGCTAGCTGGATTCGAACCAGCGCATGACGGAGTCAAAGTCCGTTGCCTTACCGCTTGGCTATAGCCCATCGAAATAATTATCTTCTTTTCAAAGACAAATGTTATTGTACCATAATGTCCAATAAAAAACAACTGCTATATAGCAGAAGTTAAAATGGCGGTCCCGACCGGGGTCGAACCGGCGATCTCCTGCGTGACAGGCAGGCATGTTAACCACTACACCACGGGACCATTTGGTTGCGGGGACAGGATTTGAACCTGCGACCTTCGGGTTATGAGCCCGACGAGCTACCGTGCTGCTCCACCCCGCGACAATACTATTCATATAAAATTATATGGTGGAGGATGACGGGATCGAACCGCCGACCCCCTGCTTGTAAGGCAGGTGCTCTCCCAGCTGAGCTAATCCTCCAAAAGTGGTGACCCGTACGGGATTCGAACCCGTGTTACCGCCGTGAAAGGGCGGTGTCTTAACCACTTGACCAACGGGCCAATATGTATGGCAGAGAAGAAGGGATTCGAACCCTCGCACCGCGTTAGCGATCTACTCCCTTAGCAGGGGAGCCCCTTGAGCCACTTGGGTACTTCTCTGTATGGCTCCGCAGGTAGGACTCGAACCTACGACCGATCGGTTAACAGCCGATAGCTCTACCACTGAGCTACTGCGGAATAATGAAGACAATTTGTATCTTATAAAAATTCTCTCTGTAAGTCAAGAAGTTTTTAACAACATCTTGTTCAAACGTGACATGTTTATAATATACTGGATTGCGTTTTTACTGTCAAGATGTTTTCGATATCGGTTTGAGTTTCCCTTTACACTTTCCACAGACATATCTTTTTGTATTTATTTGACGCCTTCTTACATATTGAAGTGAACACTCCATACATTCATACTTATAAATCTTTTTTTCCTTCTCTTCATTAATCATTTGTTTACAAAAACGTGGTGCATCAACTTTCTTTAACAACTCACGAAAATCCCTGTCCCTGTGCTTATACCCTCTTCCTGCAATATGTAAGTGATAATGACAAAGCTCATGTTTAATAATCCCGACTAACTCTTCTTCACCATACACTTCGTAATATCGATAATTCAGTTCGATATTATGACTCTTCAATAAATAACGCCCACCAGTTGTACGTAATCTATTATTAAACACTGCTTTATGTAAGAACGGTACCTCAAAGTATTGTAGTGACACTTCTTCCACTAGTCGCTGAATTTCTTGCTCATCCACTCTCATTCCTCCTAAACAAAAAAATATTTTTACACTTTTCTCCCTTCTTATACATATATTAAATAGTACATATACCCATCCTCATGTAAGAAGCGTGGTTTCTAAAAACAAAACATGAATAGAAATCCACTCACCAACCTCTCATCAATAGCATTTTAGATTTTTGAGAGCAGGATTAAACAAGGAGGGATTCCTATGCCTACGTGGCTAAAAAAACAAATGCAACGTGCATATTTCGAAAAAAACCGGTATCAAATTAAATTATTAAATGAATGCTGGTTTTATTATAGCAAAATACATCAAAGCTCATAATCCATTACACTTTTTATTCCATAAAAAAAGAGCAGTTTCATCTGCTCTCTTCTCTTACTATTCAATCGGCAACATAGATAGTGCAACGCGTCCTTTTTTTGTATCAATATCATCTACCCATACTTTTACAATTTGCCCTACTGATACAACATCTAACGGATGCTTTACAAACTGTTTGCTAAGTTTAGAAATATGTACTAAACCATCTTGCTTTACGCCAACATCAACAAAAGCACCAAAATCAACAACGTTACGAACTGTTCCTTCTAATTCCATACCACGTTTTAAATCTTCTAATTTCAAAATCCCTTTTTTCAGAAGTGGTTTAGGCAACTCATCCCTCATATCTCTTTCTGGACTAATAAGTGCATCTATAATATCAACTAACGTCGGCTCCCCAACTCCTGTTTCTTGAGATAACTTAGAAATCTCTACTTCTTCCAATCTCTTTTGTAATTGCGGTTGTCCTACGTCATCTATCGATAACCCTAGACTCTTCAATAACAATTCAACATTTTTATATTGCTCTGGATGAATACCTGTTCGATCTAATGGATTCGCTCCTTCTAGTATACGTAAGAAACCTATACATTGTTCATACGTCTTTGCACCTAAACGCGGGATTTTCTTTAATTCCGTGCGCTTCGTGAATTTCCCATCTTCTTCTCTCTTTGCCACAATATTTTTCGCAACAGTTTTCGATAAACCTGAAACATATTGTAACAATGCAACCGAAGCCGTATTTACATTAACCCCAACTTGGTTAACAGCTGTTTCTACTACAAATGTTAATGACTCATTCAGTCTCTTTTGAGATACATCATGTTGGTATTGTCCAACCCCAACTGATTTAGGATCAATTTTCACAAGTTCAGCAAGTGGATCTTGCAGACGTCTTCCAATAGAAACGGCACTTCTCTCTTCAACTTGTAAATTTGGGAATTCCTCACGAGCTAAATCAGAAGCTGAATATACACTAGCACCCGCTTCATTTACAATAATATAAAAGACATCTCGGTTCACACTTTGTAATACATCTACTATAAACTCTTCTGTTTCTCTAGATGCTGTCCCATTACCAATTGCAATCATTTCAACTTGATATTTATCTATAATAGAAAGAACTTTCGTTTTTGCATCATCATATTTACGAACAGGTGGATGCGGATAAATAACATCGATATGTAGTACTTTCCCCGTATCATCTACTACAGACAATTTACAACCAGTTCTATATGCCGGATCTACCGCTAGCACGACTTTCCCTTTCATCGGAGGTTGTAATAATAAGTTACGTAAGTTCTCAGAGAAAATATGTATCGCTTGTTCTTCAGCTGTTTCTGTTAATTCTTTACGAATTTCTCTTTCGATTGAAGATTGAATTAATCGTTTATAACCATCTTCAATCGCTAATTGTACATAATGTGCACTTTTCGAATCGTTATCACGAATTACTTTCTTATTTAAGAAAGTTACTATCTCATCTACTGGCGGAACAACAGCAACTCTCAATATATCTTCTTTCTCGCCACGATTCATTGCTAATACACGATGTGGTACTACTTTTTGCAATGGTTCTTCATAACTGTAATACATTTCATATATATTCTTTTCATCTTTTTCTTCATCTTTCACGGACGAAGACATAACACCTTTTCTAAAAGTAACATTTCGAATCCAACTACGATACGCAGCTTCATCTGAAACCATTTCTGCAATAATGTCTTGTGCACCTTGTAAAGCTTCTTCTGCAGATTGCACTTCTTTCTCTACATTAATAAATTCCACTGCCTTTTTAGCCGGATCTTCTTTCTTATATAACAATAACCATTCAGCTAATGGTTCTAATCCTTTTTCTTTAGCAATTGTCGCTTTCGTTCTTCTTTTCTCTTTATATGGACGATATAGATCTTCTACTTCTTGCAACTTTGTAGCTTTAACAATTTGCTGTCGTAGCTCTTCTGTCAGTTTCCCCTTCTCATCAATAAGACGAAGAACTTCTTCCTTCCTATCTTCAAGTTGCATCATATATTGCCATCTCTCTAAAATCGTACGAATTTGCACCTCATCTAAAGAGCCTGTCCATTCTTTTCGGTAACGAGCAATAAATGGAACTGTGTTACCTTCTTCTGTTAATTGAATAACATGACGAACTTGCTTTTCGGTAAAGCCTAATTCTTTCACTAACATTTTCATTAACGCTTGTCGATTATCTACCATTTCCATATACAACCGTAACCTCCTCTATAATAAAAAAAGTTGCCCTTCAAAGAGAGCAACTTAAACTGCCGATTTAAAAATCTATTAGTCCTAAACTAATTTGTAACGCTTCATCTACACGACTCATCATCACTTCATCCAAATGAGTGATTTTGTCCGTTAAGCGTTGCTTATCGATTGTTCGAATCTGCTCAAGTAAAATAACAGAATCTCTCTCAAAACCATACTTTTTCGCATCAATTTCCACATGAGTGGGTAATTTCGCTTTTTGAATCTGTGCAGTAATAGCCGCTACAATCACCGTTGGACTAAAACGATTTCCGATGTCATTTTGAATGACAAGAACCGGACGAACGCCTCCTTGCTCAGAACCAACAACTGGGGAAAGGTCTGCAAAATACACGTCGCCGCGTTTTACAATCAAAATATTACCCCCCGCTAACTAAGCGTTCTACTGTATGAGCTGCTTCATACTCTGCTAAGAAAGCTTCAGATGCAATACCAAGATTAATTTTTCCCATTTCAATGTACCCACGTCGCATTGATTCATGTTGGTAGCGTTTCTTCGTCTTATGTTGACGCAATAACAATTGTGTTGCCTGGCAAATTAGTTCATGGCGATTCTTATTCTCTTGTTTTCCAATTCCGTCCAATTCCGTTACCATTTGCTTTGGCAACCGAACCACGATTTCAGTAGTTACACTTGATTCGGACACAAAAATACACCTCCACCGTCAACTACACACCCAAATATATATATGACACCTATTGTAATAATACCATTGTATGGAGCCTGTTGCAAAGACTTCCTTATTCCTTGCTTATGTTTTCCAATTCACAAACAAAACATTCATCTTCTTAAATTTTTTATCTCATAACTAACTAAAAACAATAGAACTCCTCTTCAAAACTTACGTGCAACTTATATAAAAAATGATTATAAGTAAAAAGCTTCTCATCAAAAAGAGCTTATTATCCAGCAATGAACAGTCACTCCAATGACAAGAAGCAATCATACTACCTTCTATATATTGTTCAAGTAATTAATTATCTCTACAACCTTACCATTCCGTATAAATATTCTTGGCACACGGAAACTGATCGTTGCAATAATTTCATAATTAATAGTCCCTGAGTATTCCGCAACCTCTGTAGCGCTAATATATTCATCTCCTTGCCTTCCAATAAGCGTAACTTTCGTACCAAGTGGCACTTCACAAGGAAGATGAATCATGAACTGATCCATTGTTACTCGCCCTACAATCGGTACCCTTTTACCATTTATAAGCACTTCAAATCCTTGTAACCTTCTAAGCCACCCATCTGCATAGCCAATCGCTACAGTCGCAATCCATTCTTCAGTTTTCGTTCGATAGGTGACGTTATAACTAATTCCATCACCTTTAATTACCTGTTTAATATGAGCAACTTTCGTATGAAGTGATAGCGCCGGTTCTAATTCAAATGGTAAAAAAGGACGTATTTCTACAGAAGGAGATAATCCATACATTGCAATCCCAATTCGCACTGCATTAAATGTAATCCCTTGAAAACGTAACGTCGCAGCACTATTAGCTGTATGAACAAACTTAGGATCCACTCCGAATTCTTTCAACCAACTTAACTGCTCCAAGAACGTGTTATATTGCTTATCAAAATACGAAGTCTCAACCTCATCTGCCGTTGCAAAATGCGTGTATACTCCTTCTAACTCTAAAAACGGTGCACCCTCTAAACTCTTTAAAAATTCTTTTAGCTCTTTTCTTTCACGTATTCCAATTCTCCCCATACCACTATCAAAGTTAATATGGAATTTCATTACAGATGAACCATCCCAAAGTTTAATTGCTTCTTCCACCCATTCTTTTTGAAAAACAGTTAGCGCTACATCATTTTCAGCAGCTACATTTATATCACGCGGCGGCGAGGGACCTAACACTAAAATCGGTTCAGTAATACCAGCCCTCCGAAGCACTAAAGCTTCATCTAAAAAAGCAACAGCTAACCTTGTTGCACCTGCTTCTAATGCCGTTTTAGCCACCGGTACATAATCGTGCCCATATGCGTTTGCTTTAACTACAGCAAAAATCTCTACATTACTTGGGATGAACTCTTTAATATGTGTAACGTTGTTATAAATGGCATCTAAATCCACTTCCACCCAAGTGTCACGGTAAAATGGTGCTTCTTCCATAAATACACTTCCTTATACACGATATGCGAAGCTTATTCTTTTATATGCTTCTTTTATGAAATCCACCTTCAAACTAAGAAAAGACGTGGTGCACATATATCACCACGTCTAAGAAGTTTACTTCACCTGCTTCGCTGTAACTGAACGAGCAATCATTAACAGCTCCTTCGGCTCTAAACCTTTAGACACGAGCATATATTCTACTCCGTTATGCGACCACGTTACAGAGTCTTTCGTTAATGCACCAATCGTAAACCCAAGATCAACTGGTTCTCCACTTACACTTACCGCTGATGATGCCTCTGCAACTTTTGCCTTTTCTTGTATTAAAGTAAAGGATTTCTTATTTCCAGTGTATGTGAGTATCGCACGCTTGCCACTGTCTGTCTTCAACTCTTTTTCATCTTTCAGAGTCATACCTTGTGGTGTATCAAGTGGATACAAAATAGCAAACGGTTTGTCTTCTTTCGCTGTTGTTTGAACATCTACCTGTGCTCTAGACATATTTTGTTTCGTATCAAATGCACCTTTATCAAATTTCGCATCGAATTTCACTTTAGAGAAATCTACTTTCACAAGAACATTTTGATCATTATCCATTAACTTCACTGAAACTGGAGTCAAGTCGCTCTTATTCAATGTAATCTCTTGTCTCGGCAACATATTTTGATGTTGATAGTTTGTTTTTGTTTTAAAAATATAATACTTATCTGTTTTCTCAAAAGTAAGGTTTTTCTTGTCCTGCAAAATATCTCTTACAAGTGATTCATATAAATAAGCCTGGCTACTATTTTGCGGCCAATCACTTTGAAAACGGAAGCTCTTATTAAGTGCTGGCGTTAATACAAATACACCTTCTTCATTTCTCAAAATAATTTGGCTCTGATCTTTTTTTGCATTTTTTAAATTCACACGATAAAAAGACGGTTCCTTATGCCAAATCTCTACGTTATATTCTTGAGGCTCATTGCCTGTTTTAATAGATAATTTTGCCTCAGCTTGATAACTTTTCATCCCTTTTACTTTTGATTCTAAATCTCTCACGACATCATCTTGCTTCTTTTCCATACAACCCGCCAACACAAAAACGGTCAACAAACCGACAAGAACTAAAAACAGACGCCTTTTCATCAATTCAGCCCCTTTGCCCCTATAAATGAATGGAAGATGTACCTTCCTTATCGCTACCTCAAATATATGAGACAAAGATATAAAATATGCAGACTAGCGTGACGAGCTTTCTAAAACAACTTGAGCAACAGCAAATTCCTTACTATGACTAATTGATAAATGAACAATATACTCTGTACTTGTAATCAGAATTGGCTTACCTCTTTCATCATTTTTCACTTCAATATCTAAAAAACTCACTTCTTTTCCGATACCAGTACCTACAGCTTTTGAATACGCCTCTTTCGCTGCAAACCTTCCAGCTACAAACTCTGTAAGACGACTTCCTTTCAGCTCCATAGCAACATTACGTTCATTTTCCGTTAAAATACGTTCCATAAATTTAAGCTTTCCATCTAGCATTTTTTCAATACGATTTAATTCAATAATATCGATACCAATCCCTATAATCATTTCGAAATCCCCTTCTTCTATTTAACTTTCTTCTTTCATATTGATAAGAATAACAGAGAATCTTTCTGATGCAAAAGGGGTGAAAGTAACCGTATGCTAATAAGATCCACTCATATTTCTTTACAACCGACTATTCTTACCTTACTTCTTATTCATTTAGTCATGATGATATTAGGCGACTTTTTTCTCTTACCACTGGCAGCCTCTAATGAATATATCGCTAAAGGAGAATGGTGGCGTGTCATAACTTCTCTTCTCGTACACGTAGACTTACAACATTTTCTTTCTAATAGTATTTTTTTGTTCGCTCTTGGTTCTTCTATCGAAAAGCAACTCGGACACTTTTCTTTTTTTATTCTATTTTTTCTCTCTGGAATTTCTGGAAATATTTCTTCTTATATTATTATGCCGCTTGAATATATTCACGCAGGTGCATCAGGTGGTATTTTCGGACTATTAGGTGCACAGTTATTTTTATTGTACAATCGATACCGCTCTTCAAAACCAAAAGAAATTGCCATTTTCTCAATTATGATTCTTCTATTACTGCTATTTACTTTCTTTAACCCTTCTGCCAATCCGATCAGTCATTTAACAGGTTTAATAACCGGTGGCATTTTAACCCCTTTTTTAACCAAAAAAAACGATGGTGCAAAGCTTATTTAATATAAAAGCTTGCACCATCGATAATTTCTACATCTACTTGTTCACTTAAATCTCTCATTAATTGAAATAAAGACTCATCCTTCATCTTCGCCTCAATCATACAATCAATTTGCGGAACACTTCCCTTTATCCTTCTTAAAAAAGATAAAAATGCCTCTACATTAATATAATCTGCATGAGCTCTTGGATCTTTTCCCTCTCTAGGGCTAGAGATATGCATTTTAACCGGCAACAAAGACGTTTCCCACGTATGAACGACACGTGCCCAATCTTCATACCAATCTTCTTGCTCATTATTCATCATATGGTGATGTAAGTCAAATACGACGGGAATATCTAATTTTTCTCCTAAATATAATGTTTCCTCTAACGTAAAGGTTGTATCATCATTTTCTAATATAATCATTTCTTGAATACCCCTTGGGACATTCGACCAATTCTCTATAAAGCGCTCTAATGCAAGTTCTTTATCTTTATATCCTCCTCCGACATGCAGTACACATCGTTGCTTATGTTCAATCCCCATACCTTTTAATAATTTTTTGTGCATCTGCAATGTTTTTACAGATTGTTTAAAAACACTCTCCTCAGGTGAATTTAGTACAACAAAATGATCTGGATGGAAATCAATTCTCATATTCATATGAACTGCATATTCACCTAGTTTTTTTAAATTTTCTTTTAAAGGACGAATATAGTTCCACTCTAGCAATTCCTCATGATTCGCTAAAGGAATGAGCTTTGAACTGAGCCGAAAGAAAGATATGTCATGCCCTTTATTATGCTTTAATAAACGTAAACAATTTTCTAAATTGGAATTAGCAATTCTTTCAAGTTTACGAATTGCAGCAGCACGATCATCTAATTTCTGAAACTGTGCATACGTCATCGTTTGAGATGGAGATGCATTCTTCAAATGTACACTCATCGCAACGTAACCAAGCCTTACAAGCATATAACAGCCCCTTTTCTATCATAACTATTATGTAGTATGCACAATTATAGAAATAAAAAAAGAGAATGCCTGGTATTATCCCCTATAGGTAGACAGTAAAAAAAGAGTCCATCTGATATGATGGACTCAATACTGTTTTATCTGGAGGGGATTTTTTTATGGCAAGAAAAGGACAATCA
>NZ_JBPWAP010000123.1:0-9966 GCF_051776705.1 Bacillus cereus group sp. BceL291
ATTATAATTGAAAATCCAGCCAGTTTTATTAAAAATTGATACTGATTAGAATTCACAAAAGTGGCTGGGCTTTCAATGGTAATGTGGCCGGATTTTTAATTGACAAATACACTTTTATCTATAAAGTATAGATATATTTGTTTTATACGCTGGTACTCACTAGAGACTTCACTTCAGAGAAGTTCTTTTCAGTTTTTCGCACCCTGAAGTAATTTTTTTACATTTATATACTTTCAAAAGCAACGAACTTGATTGCTTCCATTTTCTACAGAGATTAATACTGTTGAGGTTGATCTAATAAGCTATAACTTGAGAGAGTGTGCAACTATTGAGTATATCTCGCATGAGGTACATGCGTGACTTATCTTGTAGCATTGTGCTCCGCACGTGTTCGCTGACGCTCTCACCACCGTTCATACTTAAACTATATAAGAGGACGGTGATAATGAGCTTGCGAATGACACAGGGTTTCAATCTGTTATCATTAATCTTACTAGTACGGCTATTGTCTTTCTCACAATAGATACTCTATTATAAAGTACTCCAGTAAAAACTCCCGTACCTTAAATTTATACATAGCCGATTCAACTAAAAAGAAAAAGAGTCGCCCGTTATTGAGCAACCCTTTCTAGATTTCCACTATCGTTCATACATAAGAAATTATCATTCACGGCTTCCCAGCCGTACAATTCTACTTTCAAGTGTTTCTCTCTTCTTAGTTCTTCGTCATGATTTCTAATAGTTGCAAGTATTTCAGGGTTTGCTTTATTGTGATTAATTTTATAGTTTGCGGTGATTTCATCATTAGAATTGTATTCAAAATTATCTATATTACTACTTTCATCCTCAGGTTCGCATTCTTCTATATATTCTTCAATCTCATATGCGAAGTCATCACCAGCTTCTCGTGAGTATCCTATAATGTTTGGAAAATCTTCAGGGGATACACTCATAGGTGTCTCTTCTTCAGACTCATCAAGTTCACACTTGTCATAATCGAATACCATGTGTTCTAATCCACTTACAAGACTGTCTAACGTAGCTGAAAACTTGTCAGAGTCAACTAGGTCTTTCTTTTCAATTTCGATATATTCAGTAGCTCCTGACGGTGTGTAATATTCGTCCTTTGATTCAAACGGGATGATATTTCTTTCTGTCATGTATATATAAGTAGCCTCATCAACTGTAATTCCTTGCCCGTATTCAAACTTTAAGCGACCAATCATTTGTTTCGCCCAATATGCGATTTGCTCAGGTGTTTGTCTTTCAGGAAACACTTTATAGATGATACGTTCAGCGTTCTTTGTTCTGTACTCATAGTAGTTAATCTTGATGAGTAGCCCGAGTGATTGTAATTCTTTAAAGCATGCTCGCAATGTTTTCCCACTGTATAGTGTCTTTTCCAATTGCTTCATATTAATCTTATAGTTCCCACTCTTAGACATGAGATACAGGTATAAACGAAAGGACTTGTCTGATAGATTCACATCATAAATATTAGACTCTGCTACTTGTACAAAACGCTGCGCCTTCATCTTTCTGTTTACGGATACATGCTGATAGCCTTGAAACGGTGTTATAGATTCAACAAAATCATAAGATAGAGTATCTTTATGTTTATTCTTTCGATTAGTGTTATCAGGCTTCAGTTTCGGTTTATTTACATTCTCCATAGAGTAAAACCTCCCTTGAGTATATATACAAAGGAGGTTGGAATTTTCCACATTTCAAAAGATAATTATTAGCCTAAAGGGTTCCATTTAAAAAGATCTCTGAGGATGCCTACTAAGACATCAAATAGGATATTAGATCACTGAAGTGAAGTCGTTAGAGCTTGAGCCACTTACTTTGAGGTTATACTTTCAAGTGACATTTAACTGTTTAAATCGAATAATTTTCAAGAGGTTCGGACAACTATCAGAGTAAAAGCATTTGTGTTCTCCTTCGGCGCATCTCTATCATTGTTTAAAATAAAGAAAATAAACTTGTATAGAAAAATACTTTTGTTTTATGTACAAGATGTCATGTATAATAGAAATGAAAAACTCACCGTATTGGGGTACGATGAGTCTAAAGGTGGTGAGTACATATGGATGCACCTACCGTTACTGCGGTTTGTTCTTTACTCGTTGTTGTCATTAGCGTGATCAATCTGAGTAAAGACAAAAAGTAATATTTTATTGAAAGCTTTTCAGTGTTAGCGCACTGAGAGGCTTTTTTCTTTACATAGTATTCCACTTTTAACAAGGAATATTACTCAGGTAATACTTTTACTCACAAAGCATCAAAAGTTTTCACTTTAACAACTTTCAAGACAAAGTTACCCTCAAGTAAACCTATAGTTTACTCACAAGGTATAAAAAGTCGTCACTTTGACAACATTCAGGAAAAAGTTACCCTCAGGGCAACCTAGAAGTTAAAAAAAAATAACTTTCCTCTACAAAAGTTTACTTAAAGTTAACCCTAATCTAAAAAAATAATCCCTGATGTTCTCAAAAAGTGAACTTTTGTTTCCTAAAGGGGATCTTAATCCCTCCACCTCCAGGATCTACCTGATACATTTTTTATCATTTCATACTTACTTTTGATACATTTTGTATCCTTATAGCAACATTATACCTTGACTTTAGGTCAAGTTACAAGAAAAGTTTACTTAAAGTAGTCGTTCTCTCTTACCCAGTTTATGTTCACTTTTTGAGAACTTTTCCACTTTCTTTTACCTTAACAGTTGACTTTAGGTCTCCCCTTCACTGAGCATGGCTTAGATTGCTTAAGCAACGGCTTGGACAGAAAATATCTACCTTACATCGCAAAAACAAAAGTTAAAGCAACATAAAGTAGATGTCTTAATACTGAGCTAGGATGAGTCGTTGAAGTATCCGTATTGTATCACCTTGTTTAAACACAGGGATTTCTCCCTCAACGGACTTTCTACTCACAAAGCTTGTCCCATGAGCTTATATCTATCCGTTGCCACCTGCCCCGTAGGACACCAAGCAGCCACCGAACCTTTAATGGTCGTTCGCACCTAGACTACACCCAGTGTAAACAAGGAAACACTTTAAAGGGTGTACGCTTGACTTTATGACGTTGGGTCAGCTACCCGGTTCAAGTTTTTTTGCGTGGTGTTAGGTCATTCCCACGTTCGGAAATCCCTTAACTCAGTAGCTAAAAAAGGCAGCACTTAAGAAACCTTGCACTCCTTAGATTTTTTCGATAGAATGAAGGTACTGAATGTACGGGATTATCCGTTATTTAGTTTTAAGTCGATTATTTTGGGTCACGGACTGCGCCAACAGTCTACCCTACGAGGAGCATCCGCCAAGATGCTCTTTTTTATTTACAGGAAGTTTCTAAGACTTTCCGCTACTTCTTCCTTATCTAAGTGCAAATATCTTGTTGTAACAGCTAGATCACTATGCCCAAGAGCCTTAGAGATTAGAGCTATATTCGCTCCCTTCTTGAGTAAATTCTTCGCAAACCCTCTCCGCAAAGCATGAGGATTTATATTCTTCAGACCGTAATCCTTAGAATGTTTACTCAGTCTCTTAGTTATATTGTTATTTGTCGGACTCGTAGCGATCCTCCCCCCATTTTTCGTAACGAATAAATAATCATTCTTTACATTACACTCTTTCCTGATAATGTCGTTTTGCTTCATAAGAGCGCCTAAGACTCTAGCAAGAATATCATCAAAGGGTAAATGTATGGATTCATGATTCTTAATAATTCCACCATCAATACGTAGAACTTTATTTTCTAAGTTCACATGTTTATGCTCCAATAGAGACAACGTCCCAACTCGTACTCCTGTCTGATACATAAGCAATACGGATGCAGCATCTCTCAATTCTATGAAGCGAGTTAAATCTAACATAGAAAGTAGAAGATTGATTTCTCTATCCGTTGCACCTTCTTTAATAGGGCTATCAACCTTTATTTTGACACTCTTCCAAAAGTTAAACTCAATCCAACCGTTATCGAAGCATCTTCCCAGAAACGCCTTGAGACACTTCAAACGAGTTAATTTAGTTTGATTACTAACATTCATAGATGAAAGCCACAAATAAACATGTTCAACGGTCAACTCTTGGAGAAACTGAGCACCCGTCACACTCATAAAATGACCAACATGCAACTCATAGTCGCTAATAGTACGGACACGCAAGCCTGTTGCTCTCATTTGACGTATCACTGTAAAGAGCGCCTTCTCAATAGTTAGACCCTTCACTTGTTTCCTTTCCAGCTTCCGGTCAAAAACATTCGTTAAGTCTTCGCTAATCGTCAAAGAATCTCGTCTTTTAGACATAAAAAAATAAGCCTCCTAACTCGATGTTGACCGTACACTGTACGTTTCAACTTTCGAATTAAAAGGCTTATTTGACGGGGATTCAACGCTTCCCCAACAAGGTTTTTTTAGCGTCCCAGGAGAGATTCGAACTCCCGACCGTACGCTTAGAAGGCGTATGCTCTATCCGGCTGAGCTACTGGGACATGGAGCGGGTGAAGAGAATCGAACTCTCGACCAGAGCTTGGAAGGCTCTTGTTTTACCACTAAACTACACCCGCATATGTTATTTTCTTTTCTTCGTTAGCGCCGTTGCCCTATCGACAATATTTATTATATGTATAACCACACATAAAGTCAACACCTTTTTTAAAAGAGGATAAATTTTCTTATCCTCTTTTAAAAACTGCTTGTTCAACTAGTTGTCCGTCTAACGTTTCAAAACGAACTTCCATTTGATTTTCATCCATTTCTAATAAAGCAAATGTCTTTTCTACACGCTGACGTGGTAATAAAATACTGCCTGGATTAATAAACAAAACGCCCTCGATTAATTCCGCACCTAATACGTGAGAATGTCCAAAGCATGCAACTTGCGCTCCCACTTCTTCAGCATGGTACGCTAGCGTTTGTAATGTCATTTTCACATTATGGCGATGTCCATGCACAACTAAGAAGCGAATTCCATCTACATCAGTTACAATTTCATCTTGAAAGTTAGCATAATCACAGTTTCCTTTTACAACACGGAAACCTTGCAGTTCTTCATGAGCAGGCGTTAGCTCTGAATCACCGCAATGAATCATGATATCTACTTTCCCTTCATATTTCTCTTTCAACTGCTGTAATTCCTTCACAGAGCTATGACTATCACTTACGATTAAAGCTTTCATCATTCTCTCTCCCTTATTCTCCTAAAAACCATTCCGGGATTTTTTCTTCTAATTTACGAAGAGCACGGCCACGATGGCTAATAGCATTTTTCTCATCTGAACTTAGTTCCGCCATCGCTTTTTTATATTCTTCCACATAAAAAATCGGATCATATCCAAAGCCGTTTTCCCCGCGGCGTTGTTCTAAAATAAATCCTTCACATGTCCCGTTTACAATGACAGGCTTTTTATCACCTTCAGGGAAAGCAACTGCTAATGCACAATAGAAACGAGCTTTACGCTTTTCAAACGCTACTTCATTTAATTCTTGTAACACTTTATCAATATTCGCTTGATCATCTTTCGGCTCTCCAGCAAAACGAGCTGAATACACGCCTGGTTTCCCGTTTAACGCATCTACAATAAGACCTGAATCATCCGCAATTACAATTGCATTCAACTGTCTACTCAAACTATCCGCTTTTAAGATCGCATTTTCTTCAAATGTTTCACCAGTTTCTTCGACTTCTTCAATATGAGGAAAATCGTGTAATGATTTCACTTCTAAATCAAATCGCTCAAATAACTCAGCAAACTCACGTACTTTCCCCATATTTTTTGTCGCTACAACAACTTGTTTCATACTTTCCACCTCTACTCTATATGAGATACGATGTCACCTAAAGCTTCTTTTTGCATATCAATCAGTTGGAAAATGCCTTGTTCTGCTGCATCAAGTAGTTCATTTAACTGCGCTCTACTAAACGTCGCTTCTTCTCCAGTTCCTTGCACTTCAACAAACTGGCCTTTTCCAGTCATAATCACGTTCATATCAACGTCTGCTTTAGAATCTTCTGCATAGTTTAAATCTAAAACAACACCTTGTTCTTCAACAATCCCTACTGACGTTGCTGCTAAATAATCTTTTACTGGAATTTTAGATACTTTTTCTGCTTGTAATAACTTCTCAAACGCTAATACCATCGCTACATATGCACCTGTAATAGAAGCTGTTCTCGTTCCACCATCCGCTTGAATAACATCACAATCAATCCAAACCGTTCTCTCACCAAGCGCTTCTAAGTCAACTACCGCACGTAATGCTCGTCCAATTAAGCGCTGGATTTCCATTGTACGTCCTGTTACTTTCCCTTTACTTGACTCCCTAATTGTACGTTGTTCTGTTGCACGTGGAATCATCGCGTATTCAGCTGTTACCCATCCTTTTCCTTCTCCACGCATAAATGGCGGTACACGCTCTTCAATTGTTGCTGAGCAAATCACCTTTGTATCCCCAACTTCAATTAATACAGATCCCTCTGGATGTTTTAAATAATTCGTATGAATATGTATATGGCGTAATTCTGTTTTCTCTCTACCATCTACTCGCATAAAAATAACCTCCTCTTAATTACTACTCGTTAGTATAGCCAAATTTAAATGTATGATATGTATACAATAAAAGAAGGAGAACCCAAAAAGCAATTCTCCTTTCTTACTTAAGTATATCAAATTATTCAAGATTAAAAACTACCTGTATTCACGTTTTCTGGACGATCTACAGGTTTTATTAACTTTCCGCCCTTTTCATCTATAAGATTTGCTTTTCCATTTACTTCAATAGAAATATTTTTCACACCTTTCTTTTCTGTTAAAGATAAAACTAACGACTTCAATACGTAATTTGAAATCATATTTTTATCTGGGTTTACAAATATATTTTCATTAAAGTTTAATGTAAGGTTTCCGTCTTGTAATTTCGGATTCGTAATAAGCTTAACGCCTGGATTAAAATCATTTAGGAGCGATTGATGGATCGGACCTTTTACAAGCTCATCTATAATTGCTGCATAGTCATTTTCTTTACCTTCCGCAACGCGGCGTGTGACTGGTACGTAGTATTGCTGTTTATTATTATTTTGCGCCATAAAATACAGTGTGACTGGTTTTGTATTTGTTACATCTGTTACTTGTTCATCATCGAAGTTAATACCATTTGCACGGCTCACTCCTTCACCAAGCGGTGTACCACCAACCGGCATTTTTGCCAATTTCTCACCATTTATTTGGAACTGCACTTGTTTTATCTCTGTAAATTGCGTCAACGTCCAAGCTATAGATTCAACGATTTGACGCTCTTCTTCTTTCGCATAGTTTTTCATTTCTTTAGAGAAATCAATAACTGCCGTTCCGTCCTTTTTCAAATCTAAGGTCATCGTTGTATTCGCCGGAATGACTGCACGAAACCCATTTGGTAATAAATTCGTTACCGGTCCATCTTTCACAAGGTATTCTAACGTTTGCTTCACAGTCTCATTTGCTTTCGGAGTAGGTATAGCTAACGTTTGTGGTACAACATAACCATTTTTATCAACAAGGTATAGTTCTCTATTTACCATTTGCCCTTGCTTATCTTTTTTAGCTACTTCTTTCTTCCCACCCTCTGTATACGTAACTTGTTTTGGCGGATCAATTTGTTCAGTTGCTTTCTCTTGATTTATAAAGCCACACCCTGTTAGTAAAACAGCGCTCACAGTAGCACCAACAACCCATTTAAAAGTGGATTTAGGCATGCCATTCCCCCCTAAAATCTAAGTTTGTACTATTATGTATACGAGCTGTTTCACGTTTTAGAACAAGCTGTGCCTCTTATAAATTGAAACTTTAATCAGCAGGGGTCTTACTACCCAGCAAATAGCAAGATAAAACAAAAACTCCTGATTTCTCAGGAGCTCACTTATATAAATTCTACTATTATTCTTTTTCTAAATGAATATGCTTCACATTTTCAATCGGTTGACCGAACCATTTTGATGCAATTTCTTTAAACAAGCCTATTTTTCCTGTTGTTAAGAAGAGATGATCGCTTTGTTCTTCTCCTTCATTCAACATTTTACTATGATATAAGATTGTACTTACTTCACGTGCTGTTTCATCACCAGAACTAATTAGTTGCACTTTATCTCCCATTACTTTTTTAATAACAGGTCCTAAAATCGGATAATGTGTACACCCTAATATAAGTGTATCAATATCGGTACTTTTCAGTGGTTGCAGCGTTTCTCTTACAACTTCATACGCCATTTCACTTTCGAAATTCCCACTCTCTACAAGTTCAACGAAAGGTGGACAAGCTAAACTTTCTACCATAACACGGTTATTAATAGACTTTAACGCCTCTTCGTATGCACCACTTTTCACCGTTCCAATCGTTCCAATAATCCCAACGTGATACGTGTTTGTCACTTTTAAAGCTGTACGTGATCCTGGGTGAATAACTCCTACTACTGGAATTGGTAATTGTTTTTGCATCTCTTCTAATACAACTGCAGTTGCTGTATTACACGCAATAACTAACATTTTAATATTTAAATCTAGTAAATGCTCCGTCATTTCCCACGTAAATTGACGTACTTCTTCTCGAGAACGTGGACCATAAGGACAACGTGCTGTATCTCCTAAATATATGATACGCTCTTTCGGCAACTGACGAATTAATTCCTTCGCTACTGTTAAACCGCCAACTCCTGAATCGATAACACCGATTGCTCTATTCAACTTCATCACCCGTTTTCTCATTCATCATCTTTTATGTTTATCATTATATTTTACACACTTTAAGTTCGCTCACTTAAACTGCTTCTGTATGAAAATTTTCATTTGTACCTGTATAGACTAGGACTTTTTTATTTTGCTCCTTTTTTTCATAATTTGCAAGACAGAAAAATAACCGACCTTCTATATGAAAGTCGGTTTCTTCTATATAAAGCGCGTATTTATTGCTCCTTCTTTTTTCGGAAAAAAGACATTCCCATTAATAAGAAGAAATGAGCAGAAATTAAAATGACGATAATTTATTTACAGCCCTTTTTATCGCCTTACCTATTTCCACGCTAGACTGTGGATTTTGTCCTGTAATTAAATGACCATCTACTACTACATGCGGCGTAAAATTGGGGGCTACATAAAACAAAGCTCCTTCTTCTTTCAACTTACTTTCTAACAAAAACGGAACGCGCTTTTCTAAATGTACAGCTCTTTCTTCATCGTTTGTATAACCTGTTATACGCTTACCCGCAACAAAAAACGAGCCATCCTTATTTTTCACACCGACTAAAGAGCTTACTCCGTGACAAACAGCCGCTACAATCCGGTTATTGTTATACATATTCTCAATCAAATTTGCTACATATGGATTACCTGGAAAATCTACAATCGCCCCGTGCCCACCACCAAATAAAACCGCATCATAATCCGAAAAATGAACCTTTGAAATCGGCCTCGTATTTTGCAATAAAGAAGCTACATACTTGAATTCGCGAGGTATACCATTCGGAATAGACACTCTATCTATAGGTACTCTCCCACCTTTTATTGACACAATATCAACATCAAACTTAGCCTTTTTAAATACATGATAAGGAGCTGCGAGCTCTTCCAGCCACAAACCAGTCGGGTGTCCATTCATATCATGAGCACTTGTTGAAACTAACAGTATCCTTTTCAACATATCCCCTCCTTATTACCTATTTATGTATGAAACGTTTTTATCATTCATATAGCACATGAAACAAACAGAAAAATAGCCGACTTTTATATAAAAGTCGGCTGCTTTCTTATAATTCGAGCTCTCCCATACGAAGAAGCTCCACAACTGCTTGTGAACGTCCTTTAACCCCTAGCTTTTGCATTGCGTTTGTTATGCATAATTGTAGATAGTGAAGACTACATTTCTATCCTGTAGACGATTTTTATATCCCCGTTCTCAAATATCTCAATCCTATCTATAATCCTTTTAAACTCTTC